>JAUICI010000139.1 GCA_030427935.1 Bacteroidia bacterium
ATATTCTGTTGGAACTAAATTTTCTCGCTTAAAGTGATACTTTGGGTTGTAGGATGTAGCATTCAGATTCATAGGTTTATAAAAATTTTCAGCTACATAATCTTCGAGAGGTTGTTTTGTGATTTTCTCGATGATTTCTTTTAGAAAATAATAACCCAAATCAGAGTATTTGTACTTCTTGTACCTTCTTAATTTTGTATCTAATATTTTATTGAAAATGGAATCCTGATAAGTTCCAATCATGTAAAAATTATCCGCGACTCTCTCTGAATAATGGGCGTTTGAATCAACCGAATAAATGCGAAAATCAGGCATTTCGCACTCAATTGTTTTCATGTAAAAAGGAATCCATGGCTGAAGTCTGGCTTGATGTGTAAGCATGTCCTTGATTTTGATGTTCGCATATCTAGTAGAATCCACGATTTCGGGAATATAGTCCGCTAGTGTCTTTTCGACATCAAACTTCTTCTCATCTGTAAGCTTCATCAAGGTCAAAGTTGTAGCTACAACCTTCGTTATTGAGGCAATGTCATAAATATGGTCTTGAGAAACTTTCTGACCATTTTCATACATGGTCGTACCAAAAGTCTTGTTGTAAAAAATGTCGCCATCTTTTGCTGCAATAATCTGACAACCAGGATATGCTCTTTCTTTGATTCCTGCTTTTGCTATAGAGTCAATTTTAGCTAACATTTTCGTGTCAACTCCCAAATATTCTGGACTCACCTCACGCATTCTTGATTTTGCCAGATCCATGCCGAATTCAGGGTAAATGATAGCAGAAGCAGAAACTGGAATTCGACCATCGGCTTTAATTCCACCAAAAATGAGATTTCCGCAAGCGCTTTGTTGATAGATATTGTCTTGATGCGCAAGAATGATTCCTTGAATCTTAGAATCCTTTTTTACCGCATCCAAAGCATAAGGATTCGCGAAGAAACCACAAACCACCTTTGTTTTCTCAGCTAGTTTTTCCATGAATGAAATAGATAAAAAGCTGACACCAAAATGATTTGAAGGATACATTTTTGTTTTGTGAATCCCCACCACGACAACATCATAATCCTTCAATTTAGAGATCATTTTGTTTTCATATTCAGCGGAAAACTTTTTTGGCATATAAAAATCGTCGACTGTAGCGTAAGACCTCATGGTTCTTAAGAAAGTATTCGATCCTTTGTTTCCAATTCCCACGTATGCAATACGAATACTGTCAATATCTTTCAAAGGAAGTACTTCATCCTTATTTGAAATTACAGTCATGGAAGCATCTGCAAGTTTCTGGATAAGAGCCTTTGAAGCTTTTGTGTTAAGATCTTGATAGAGATTGTTTAAATCAACAGGCTGGTATTTGTCTAATTCAGCCCATTCCTTGGTTAGTAAGATTTTTTTGACTTTACTATCAATGTATTCTTCGGTTAATTCACCTTTTTTTACAGCGTCTTTTATCTTCTGAATTGCTAAAGGAACATTTTTCGGAAATAGAAGCACATCATTTCCAGCCTTGAGAGCTCTCAAATCAACTTCTCCTGGACCAAAATACTTTGCTACTCCTTGCATCCCTAGTGCATCTGTAAAAATAAGCCCTCTGAACTTCAATTCATTCTGAAGTAAGTCCGTTACAATGGGCTTCGATAAAGTTGAGGCCAAGTTTGGTGTAGAATCAAGTTGTGGGATGTACAGATGCGCAACCATGACAGATCCCAAGCCCTGTTCAAACAATTCTTTAAAAGGATACAGTTCCAAAGAATCCAGCCTTTTCTTGCTGTGTGGTATGATTGGAAGTGATTTGTGCGAGTCTGAGTCTGTGTCTCCGTGTCCAGGAAAATGTTTCCCGCAAGCCAATACTTTATTGTCTTGCATTCCTTTCATGTAAGCAATTCCCTTTTGTGCTACGTTTTCTTTGTCTTCACCGAACGAACGCGCGTTAATCACAGGGTTTTTTCGGTTGTTATTAACATCTATCACAGGAGCGAAATTCACATGAATCCCCATTCTTCTCATCTCCTTACCAATTTGCGCTCCCATGTCGTAAATCAAAGAATTGTCTTTAATCGACCCTAAAGTCATTTGATAAGGATAGCGATTTGTACTATCTAGTCTCATGGATAAACCCCACTCACCATCAATAGCGATCAGTAAGGGAATCTTTGCTTTGGACTGATAATGATTGTTCAGTTTTGCTTGCCTTAATGGTCCACCTTGCATGAAGATTAGTCCGCCTATTTTGTGTTTTTCAACTAATTCTGTAATCTCATTGACGTGAGCCGAATCTTTATTGGAATAAGCTGCTACCATGAAGAGCTGACCAATTTTTTCATCCAAAGTCATGGTTTTTAAGAGGGAATCCGCCCATTTACCATCAACCTGATCCAAATAATAGACTGGTGGCTTCTCTTCTTCTTTTTTTACGATACTGTCATTTTGACTGACATCTTTGTTGTCGTGTTCCTGTTTTTCTACTGTTGAAGAACAGGCCAATAACAAAGCAGCGTAGGTGTATATGAGATATCTTTTCTTCATTCATTTGGGATTTAGTTCAAAAATACCATGACATTCTGCATTAAAGTAAGTAATGGAATAATAATTGTTCACATAAATTCGTGTGTAAATGGAAAGGACTTATTAATAGCCCGGACTAAGGAATTATTTGTAATTTTAAATTAAAATTTGAGCATGTTAAAAGGATTATTCTCCGGAAATAAATACAAATACAGAAAGTTTGAATACCAACCGATGTACTATGACGAAAGAAAAGAGCGGTTGGACAAGAAAATCAAACGAGCTGAACAAAAAGGAGAAGACTCACCTGAATCACTGGAAGTGAGAAAGGAATTATTGCGTGCTCAAATGTCCAATACCTGGAATTCATCGAAATCCGAACAAGGATTTTTTCAGTCTAATTTCCGTTTCATATTGGTAGTAGTGGCATTATTAATTGCAGCCTATTGGATTCTGTTTCAGTGGGATATTGCAGGTTTCTTAGAAAAATATCTTTAAGAAATGGCGGACATCATTAAGCTACTTCCGGATTCAATTGCCAATCAAATTGCTGCTGGAGAGGTTATTCAAAGACCTGCATCCGTGGTAAAAGAATTGTTAGAAAATTCAATTGATGCCGAAGCGGATAAAATCACTCTTATCATCAAGGATGCTGGTAGAACATTGATCCGAATTGTGGATAATGGCAAAGGCATGTCAGAAGGTGATTCAAAGCTTTGTTTTGAACGGCATGCGACATCCAAAATCCAAAATGCGGACGATTTATTTCAATTACAAACAAAAGGTTTTAGAGGTGAAGCTTTAGCCTCTGTAGCATCTATCGCTCATGTTTCAATGTCCACAAAACCAAAGGATAGTGAGTTAGGAGTTGAAGTAATAATTGAAGGATCTGAGATTCAGAGTTCAGAACCGACCAGTTGCTCTAAAGGAACCTCGATTTCAGTAAAGAACTTGTTTTACAATGTTCCTGCAAGAAGGAATTTCTTGAAATCGGAAAATGTAGAAAACAAACACATACTTAGTGAATTCTTTCGAGTAGCCATGGTGCACCCTGAGATTGAATTCAACTATGAAAACAACGGGAAATCCTATTATCATTTACCAAAATCGAATTTGAAACAAAGGATTTTGGGGCTTATGGGAAAAAGTTTTGATTCTAAACTCGTGCCTTTAAATGAAGAAACGGATATAGTTAAAATCACGGGTTTCATTGGTAAACCTGAGTTTGCACGAAAAACCAGAGGTGATCAATACTTATTTGTAAACAACCGGTATTTTAAAGATAACTACTTCAATCACGCCATTGTAGCGGCTTATGAGGGGCTGATTGAAAGCAAACTATTCCCCTCCTATTTCATTTTCTTGGAAGTGGATCCTGCTCAGATTGATGTGAATGTGCATCCGACGAAGACTGAAATTAAATTCTCGGAAGACAAATTCATCTACAGCATACTCAGAAGTGCCGTAAAGAATAGTATTGGAAAGTTCAATATTGCACCGACAATCGATTTTAATACTGAGGTTAGTTTTGATTTACCGGCAGACCATAAGCAAAAGCCGATTGTGCAACCAGAAATAAAGGTGAATCCAAATTACAATCCTTTCAAGACGGAAAGAGTAAGCTCTGGATCATCGAATGCTGGAAGTTCAGGATTTGGTCAATTGTCGAAATCCGCCGTAATGCCAAATCAGGTAGATTGGGAGAATTTCTTTGGAGATGAAACTAATGATGTAGTTGAGAATAAAACGGAACTAAGTCCGGAGACTGAATACAGAGTGATTGGTCAGCTGTTTAATTCTTTTGTCTTAATTCAAGATCAAAATCATTTTCAAATAATTGATCAATCCAGAGCTCACGAAAGAGTTTTGTTCGAAGAGATTCAAGAAAAGCTGGAAAACAATGCGATTGAAACTCAAAATTTGATCTTCCCTACTGAAATCGATTTACCAGATTCAGAATTAAAATTTTTGGTAGGTTCAGAAGTGCTGGATAAATCAGGGTTTACTTATGAAGTTCAAGAGGAGAAAATTATTTTGAACGGCATCCCTGTATATGCGGTCAACCAAGATATTCAGGCTTTGATTGATGAGCTAAACGAAAGTGTTCAACTTGAACAAAATTCGGATGAAGGGATTAATCAAAGGATCGCTTTGTCTTTGGCGAAGAATCTGAAAATTAAAAAAGGAAAGAAGCTGGAGAAACTAGAAATGGAAAAGCTTGTGGAGGATTTGTTTCATACTTCCACTCCACTTTATTCGCCTCGAGGGAAACAAACCATTGTAAGTTTTACACCAGATAAATTGTCTAATTTATTTCAATAGATAGAATATATGCTGCAAAGTATTTTTAGAAATATGCCCCCAGTCGTGAAGAATTTATTGATCATTATTTTGACCGTTATGATGGAATATCAAGGCATCCGACTGTCAAGGATTCTCGGGATTTTTTATCCAGGATCTCAATTTTTTGAGCCCTACCAGTTTGTTACACATATGTTTATGCATGGTGGTTTTCCTCACCTGTTTTTCAATATGTTTGGATTGCTGATGTTTGGAGCGGTTTTGGAGAAAGTCTGGGGACCTAAAAAGTTCCTTATGTTTTTCTTAATCACGGGACTTGGAGCAGCCTTGGTGCATACAGGAGTACAAGCCTATCAATTTCATAGTCTAACTGGTGGCTTTACAATACCTCTTGAAGTTCAGAATTTAAGATTAACAGAAACTGGAGCAACATGGGATTGGAAAGGATCTTATGAGGCTTATGTTCAGTTTAAACAAATGGCGCAATCGGATCAAGACACAATTACAAGTTTACTATTGTCACCAGCCGTAGGAGCCTCAGGAGCTTTGTTTGGGATTTTAATTGCCTTTGCTATGCTGTTCCCGAATACAGAGTTGATGTTAATCTTTCTTCCCATTCCAATTAAAGCCAAATATTTCATTCCAGTTTACATCATTATTGAATTGTATTTAGGAGTGAATAATTTCGCTTGGGACAATGTCGCCCATTATGCACACTTAGGTGGAGCTTTATTTGGATTTATTTTAGTCAAAATCTGGCAAAAGGACCGAAATAACTTTTATTAGATGAGTACTTTTAGTGATACGATAAAGGGCTATTGGAAGTCAGGAAACCCCATGTTTAGGTTAATTCTGATTAATCTTTCTGTTTTCATAGCCATCATGGTCTTTAGGGTGATTTTTGCCTTGAGTGTAGGGAAATCCGATTTCTACATGATGGAACTTGAATTACTTAAATTTACTGGGGTACATGAAGATATACCTTCGGGTTGGTATTTTAATTTATATACGATAATTCTCTATCAATTCATTCATTTTGATTTGTTCCACATTCTAGGGAATATGATCTTTTTGTACTTTTTTGGACAAATTTTCATTCACTTACTTGGTTCCAAACGAGTAATTCCCACTTATTTATTAGGAGGGATTTTTGGAGGATTACTTTATATCATCGCATATAATGTGTCCCCGAGTTTGCAATCTCCAATCGGTGGGATCTTAATTGGTGCCAGTGCCAGTGTATATGCTTTGGCAATGGCGGCTGTGTTTTACCGACCTAATTTCGAAGTCGCCTTATTTGGTCAATTCAGAGTAAAACTCATGTGGATCGGAGCTTTTTTCATTTTGTACAATTTGGCGATGATTCCAGCAGGTAACAATGTTGGCGGACTCATTTCCCATATAGGAGGAGCCATTTTAGGTTATTTGAGTATTGTAAATTTGAAATCAAAGAATAATATTGTGAATATGTTTAGTTCGCTATTGAATTGGATTAAGAATTTATTCAAGCCGAAACCAAAGCTAAAAGTGTCTTATAAAAAGGAAACCAATCGAGATGATTACAATTATATGGACTATAAAAAGGCCAAACAAGACAAGATTGATGCGATTCTGGATAAGATTAGTAAAAATGGTTATGACAGTTTAAGTAAAGAAGAAAAGGAGTTCCTATTTAAACAGAGTAATGATAATTAAACTGCTACAACCGCTTAAAGGACTTCGATTGATTTGGAAGATCTTTTTCTTCCTTAACTTACTTTGCATTCTTACACTCATCTTTGCCTACCTCAGTATTTTTTTCAATCCAACTTATTTTTGGTGGCTGGCGATTTTTGGCTTGCTCTACCCTATTTTATTGCTTACTAATCTCTTTTTTGTTGTTTTCTGGCTCTTTATTCGAAAACGAAATAGCATTTACTCTGCTTTCTTCATGCTGCTTGGTTTGTTTTACTTTTTGGATTTCTTCGCCATGCATCCTTTTGCAGAAAAAGCGCCAGAAAATAGTGTAAAAATCATGTCCTATAATGTACGCTTATTTGATTTGTATAATTGGAAAGGAAACAAAGAGACAAAAGCTGAAATTTTCGATTTTTTAAAGGAAGAAAATCCAGGGATCATTTGTTTTCAAGAATATTATGAGCACAAAGGTGCTTTTGGAGAAAAGTTTGAAACTACTTCCGTTTTAATAGAAATTCTAGACGCGAAGAATCATCACGAAAAATACACCCATGAAATGCGCGGGGATCAATACTTCGGAGTTGCAACTTTTACAAAATATCCTATTGTTCACAGTGGTTCAGTTCCTTTTGACGAAAAAGAAACCAACGCTTGCATATTCACGGATATCAAAATTGGATCCGATACAATTCGAGTTTACAATACACATATGGGGTCCATCCGATTTAATGCGGACGATTACAAGTATTTTGGTGATGAAGACACAAGGTTCCAGAATACCAAAGGAGGTGAACGAATTCTTGGCCGAGTAAAAAAAGCTTATGCAAAAAGAGTGCGGCAAGCAGAGAAAATTCTAAATCATTGCAAGCATTCTCCTCATAGGGTTATCATTTGTGGAGATTTTAATGATATTCCGATTTCCTATACCTACCATCAATTTGAACAATTATACAAGGATGCTTTTCTAGAATCAGGATTTGGTATTGGGAAAACCTATATAGGGAAAATTCCTTCTTATAGAATTGATTACATTTGGTTAGATGAATCAATTCAATCGTACGAATTCAAGGTTCATGAAGAAGAGCTTTCTGATCATCGAGCAATTAGTTGTTTTATAGAATTATAATATGAAAAAGGAAATTATTACAATCACAGGGGCTCCTGCTCCAATTGGACCTTACAGTCAGGGAGTGAAAGTAAACGGGATGTTGTATTTAAGTGGTCAAATTGCTATTGATCCAGCATCTGGAGATTTAAAGATGGGTTCAATTGAAGAGCAAACACATCAAGTCATGAAAAACATTGCCTCTTTGCTGTCTGAAGCCAAAATGAACTGGGAGAATGTAATCAAAGTTTCCATCTTCATTTCAGACATGGAAAATTTCGCAAAAATCAATGAAGTCTATGCTTCTTATTTTTCTTCCGATTTTCCAGCTAGAGAAACCGTTGAAGTCTCAAGATTGCCAAAAGATGTAGATGTTGAAATCTCAATTATTGCGGTTGAATCCTAATGTGGAAGTTTATTTCTAAGTAAGCCGTAAACAAAGGTTCCAATTGTTGCACTAACAATTACAAATAGAAAAACCCAAGCACCAGTTCCAATTAAAGTAAACATAGGTCCTGGACAAGCTCCAATTAAAGCCCAACCGAGTCCAAAAATAATGCCTCCAAGTATGTAACGGGTCCACTGCTTTGCTTTTGGCGTAAAAATGATCTCGGTACCATACATGGTTTTGACCCGTCCCTTTTTGATGATTAATACTTGGATGATTCCTAGAACTACAGCGGAACCAATGATTCCATACATGTGGAAGGATTTGAATTTGAACATTTCATAGATTCTTAACCAAGAAATCACTTCGGACTTGGTCATGACAATCCCGAAAATAATACCTACAAAAAAGAATTTGATAAATTTCATGATGTGCTAGAAGAAATAAGGTAATAGAAACCAAGTCATTAATAATCCGCCAATAAAAAATCCGATAACTGCTATAAGAGAAGGAATTTGGAGGTTACTCAGTCCGCTAATTGCATGACCCGATGTGCACCCACCTGCATAACGAGCACCAAATCCTACTAAAAATCCTCCAAGCATTAGCCGAAAGAATCCTTTCCAGGTTAAAAAAGCCTCCCATCCAAACAATTCATCAGGGACCAACTCATCTCCTGGAACCGCAACGCCAAATCCTTTTATTTCAGCAATGACATCTTGATGCAATTGCATGGGTTCTGGGCTTGTTAAATAGTAAGTTGCAATAAAACCACCTGAGATCGCACCCAAAACAAACACGATATTCCAGACTTCACCCTTCCAATTGAAACGGAAGAAATCAGAAAACTTCCCTGCCCCACCGATGGAACATAGTGTTCTCAAATTCGAACTTAATCCGAAATTCTTTCCAAAATATAGCAATAAGAACATGACCAGAGCAATGATTGGGCCTCCAACATACCATGGCCATGGTTCTTTTAGTAAATCGAGCATTTAGTTTGGTTTAAATGTTTGTTTTAAAATTTCTTTAATGACGTAACTGTGAGTATAGGCCTTTCAATTTTATTTACAAATTTGGCTGCTTTACTACCCAAAAAGTACTTTCCAAATTCATTTCTAAGTCTTTTTTGGACAGCGACTAATTCGATGCTTCCCTTACCTGATTTTTCAAATTCCTCAACGTATTTAATTACGGCTTCCTCTTTCGAGTTTGCTTTAATGGATTCAATATAATCTGGTTCAATATTGTAGCTCTTCGCAAATGTTTTCATGCTTTCAATCATTCCATCATCATTACCACCTGGGTCTGATACATGAAGTAAGTGAAGTTTTGAGCCAAATGCATTTCTAATTTTATTTAATAAGGTGAAATCATAGTGATTCACGTATTCAAAATCACAATAAAGTAAGATATCACTAAAGACTGCATTGTCTCGGTTACATTTTAAAGAAAGCATGGGAACGTCGATCACTTTGATAATGGATTCTAGCAATGTATTATTAAAGAAGTTTTTAATTCCTCTCGAATAAACTGTTCCCATTGCAATAAGTTCAATATTGTTCTCTCTAACAAATTCTTCAATCGTATCTAAAATTCCTCCATAGTGCACATGTGTTGTCACATTCGACTCCATGTCGGAGGTAAAAGCTTCCATTCTCTCCATCGAATAGTTACGCTTTTCTATGTAAATCAGAGGATCGGAAGCACATTTCATATCCAATGTTTCATGATCAATCTTCGTTAATTCTGAAGGGATTTCAACAACATTTAATACATGCACATCCCATCCTGCCTTAGATGCGATTTTATCCGCCACATTCCTCATGAAAGCAGATAACTCTGAATAATCTGTTAGTAATAGAACTTTCATCTCTAAAATTTAAGAAGGTCTAACAACTTCACCGTCCCAACCCATCATTCCACCTTCAAGGTTGTATACATGTGAAAATCCAATAGATTCCATGTACATTCCTGCTTGCATGCTTCTGGCACCGGAACGACAAATCATCAAATAATGCTTACTTCTGTCCAATTCTTCAATGCGATCTTGAAAATATTGGTTTCTGATATCGATATTGATTGCACCTTCAATTATGCCTTCGTGA
>JAUICI010000140.1 GCA_030427935.1 Bacteroidia bacterium
AAAAGGTTTATCCGTGATTTTAAGTTCCTTGAATGATTTTCCTCCATCGGTTGAGCAACTAACAAATACATCTGTATCTCTGCCTTTGGTATCTCTTCTATCGTAGTAAACAAAATATAGATCACCATTGGATTGGTCAATACACATCCAAGTAAAAAATTGCTCTCTTTTTGATTTGTCTTGATTGACTTTGATTACATCTGACCAAGTCTCGCCTTGATCATCTGAATAGATTAAAAAAATATCGCTGTTTTCTTCTCCATTCCTTTTATCCGCAAAATTGATGTAAATCCTTCCTTTTTGAGGCGAGTTTGAAAGATCACAATGCGTCACAGGCATGCCATTACTTCTGTTGATGCCCTCTATTTTCATATCCCATCCTCCAACATGTTTACATGCAAAAGTTTCTTTTTTCAACCAGGTTTTTCCGTTGTCCAAGGATTTTGAGAACCAAATTGTATCGTCACGAGACCAAGAAACATAAATCTCCCCATTTGGTCCAACTGCAGGGACAGCACCTTCTGCAGTTTGATCCCCATCGGTACAATCGCCTCCAACTTTTGAGATTCGAACAGGATTTGTCCAAGTTTCCGCCTGATCATTTGAAGAAGCGAAAACAATGATAGATGAATCATTAGGATCCTTCGAATTGTATTTGTCGAATTGGGTCCATGTCATATAGATTTCATTGGTCTTCGGGTTGACTACCGCCCATTCTTTATCGTGAACTTTACCATTGGATTCAGTAAAAGTTCCCCCATTAAATTTGCCATCAATCTTAGTGGCTTTCTGACAAATCATTTTGTCTAACCAAGTTCCTCCTTTTCCTTCAGATAGATGAAAATAATAGTAATTACTTGCAGTGTCGATGAGCATGCATGGATCTCCGTATACTCCAGCTTCTGAATGCATGGTTTTAGATGTCCAAGTTCGCCCACCATCCTTGGAAAAATAATAATCGTCTAAAACCGAACCTGCGATAATTTCTGAAGTGTCATTTGGATTGATGAAAATGGAAGGTTCTACTTGCGAATAAGAATAGGTCGAACCTTTTGGTTTTTCCAAACGAATCAGTTCTATTTGAGAACAAGATGCAACCGAATAAAATAGAAGAAGAACGATGATGCTCCTCATAGAATAAATTAAGAATTTCTTTTTCCTACCACGTATCCAACAATATAGGAAACCCCCATAAACAATAATGTCCAGAAGTTATTGATTGTAAATTTAATAACAACTACACCCACCACTATTGTGATGATAAATAAGAGGATCATTTTCGCGTTCTTGTCCATAGTTTAAAATTTGGTTGATTAAAGGTAACCATTATTCTCGTAATTTCGTTTTTGAAATAAGTTAGGTGTTAGATTTTTTCAGAAGATATCAAGTTTTGACACTATCCTTGATAGTGCTCGTAGGGATAATTAATGTGGTGCCTACAGTTATTCCGACTGTTTATGTACTTCTCGTGCTTGCTTTCTTCACTTTTAAAAAGGAAATTCCTAGCTTTTTAATTCTCTTCTATTGTGTCTTGTTATTTTCAGATTCCAGGCAAGAAATTATGTGGTGGGCGAGAGACGCTAAAATCGTAGCCACTTTATTTTTACCGATTAACCTTTTTGCCGTCAAGAACGAAATTAAATTTTCATCCAGGTTTACGGTCTACTTGATACCATTTCTGATAATTGCATGGATTACAGTTTTCTACGCCTTTGAGCCCATCATGAGTTTGCAGAAAACTTTAGCCTATACTTTGGTCGTTATTTGTGTGCCGGCTTTGTTCCTTTATTGCTACCAAAAAGACAAAAAAATACTCTTAGACATCATGTATTCCTTTAGTACCATTTTTATAGTTGGTATTTTATTGATTTATCTGGCACCAGGTTTTGTTATGCTAGAAGCGAATGGGAGATTTACAGGACTTCTGGGGAATCCTAATGGAATGGGTATTTTTATTACGGTTACCTTCTTGTATTATCAAGCAGTAAGTCGAAGTAAACTGATTCAGATTGATCGCCGGGAGAAGATTATTTTTTTCGTGGTTTTGTTTTATAGTTTGTTTCTCTGTAAGTCAAGAACTGCAATGATGACGGTGATCATTTTTTATTCGTTAAATGCTGTATATAATTACTCACACTTTTTTGGATGGATAGCCTTTGCATTAATTGCTTACATGTGGAGCGAAATTCTAGAAGCAATTCCTTTGGTTACAGATTACTTCGGTTTTAGTGAGGATTTGAGAGTGGAAAGTGTTGAAAAAATTAAAAGAGGTTCGGGGAGGGACATTGCGTGGATGTACGCTTGGCAAAACATTCAAGAGAATATATTCCTCGGACACGGCTTGTCCTCAACAGAGGAGCTTTTTAGACGACATATTAAAGAGTTGTCTATTCTAGGGCATCAAGGAAATGCACATAATACATTTCTAACGCTTTGGTACGATACGGGATTACACGGTTTGGTTGCATTTGTAATCGGATTGTTGGCCTATTTCCTAAAAATCGGAAAGCATTTGACTTATGGAATGCCCATCCTTTTCGCAATTTTGTTTTCAATTTCGTATGAATCATGGTTGACAGCATCCCTTAATCCGTATACAAGTGTATTCTTTGTGTTGGTAGCGCTGCTAGGGTTTGTTGCTATTGACTATCCAGTCATTCAGGAACAAAAGGAAGAAGAAGTCAAAGAAGAAGAGCTTGATTTGAAATCGAAGTTAAAACCCCAGTTTACCTAACCTTTCGAATCAAGTCGATAATTCTATTTGAATAACCCGATTCGTTGTCATACCAGCCCACAACTTTGATCATATTTCCAATAACTGAAGTCAAAAGCGAGTCAAAAATACAGGAATGCGGGTCGCTAATAATGTCTCTTGAAACAATAGGATCTTTTTCATAGCACAGAATTCCTTTTAATTCCCCGTTTGCAGCTTCCTCAAAAGATTGATTGATTTTTTCTAAACTGATTTCATTTTTGACGATGAAAGTCATGTCTGTCAATGAACCATTTGGAACGGGAACTCGAATTCCACATCCGCCCATTTTGTTTTCCAGGTCCGGGAAAATCTTGGTGATGGCTTTTGCCGCTCCCGTCGTTGTTGGTACAATCGATTCCGCAGCTGCACGTGCCCTTCTTAAATCCTTATGGGCAGCATCATGTAACCTTTGATCAGAGGTATACGAGTGGATCGTAGTGATATAACAAGAATCAATCTCTGCCAAATCATGGATGATTTTCACCAATGGTGCGGCACTATTCGTAGTGCAAGAGGCATTTGATATAATTCGATCTTCTGGATTTAAAAGATGGTCATTAATCCCAATACAAACCGTTTTCACTAATCCATCATTTGCAGGTGCAGAAATGATGACCTTTTTTGCGCCATTTTTTAAATGAATTTCGCAGTCTTTTTGATTTCTGAAAATCCCAGTGCATTCAACTACAATGTCTACTTTTCGGCTCGACCACTTAATTGATTGAATATCTCTGTGAGAAGTGAATTCGATTTCTTGTCCATTGCAGTGCAACTGATTGTTCTCTAGGCTTATATCATGACCTAATTTCCCATGAACAGAATCGTATTTAAACAAATGCGCACATGTTTGAATATCAGATAAGTCATTTACCATGACCAATTCCATGTCCTTTGTTTGAAGAATCATGCGAGCCACATAGCGTCCAATCCTTCCGAATCCATTTATTCCAATCCTGATCTTTTCCATAGAAATTAAATCTTCTTTTTTTGTTAAATATACATAGGAATGAACTAACTTTGCCTCGGAAAAGTTCTAATATTTAGTTGACTTATAAAGAAAGGTGGAGGGATCGGCCCTGAGAAACCTTGGCAACCTCCAGTCTGTGGAAAGGTGCCAATTCCGTCCTGAAAGGGAGCTATAAGCGAAAATTTCTCAAGCCGATTTCCAGTACACATTTATGATATGAAAGCAGATATTCGTAAAGAATTAGAAAAACGTATTTTGGTTTTAGATGGTGCCATGGGAACCATGATCCAACAATATGGTCTTCAAGAAGAAGATTTTAGAAAAGGATGTTTTGAAGATCATACGTCAGATTTGAAAGGAAATAATGATTTGCTTTCCATGACGCGACCAGAAATCATCAAAGAGATTCACGCCAAGTATTTTGAGGCTGGTGCCGATATTGTGGAAACCAATACCTTTAGTGGTACGTCAATTGCGCAAGAAGATTATGATTTAGCTAAATCAGCCTATGATATCAATTATCATGGTGCCAAAATTGCCAAAGAAGTGGCCGACGAGTTTACTGCAAAGGAACCGAATAAACCTAGGTTTGTTGCTGGATCGATTGGTCCAACTAACCGAACACTTTCAATTTCTCCAGATGTGAATGACCCAGGTTTTCGTGCGGTTACTTTTGAAGAAATGGTTGGAGCCTATAAAGAACAAGTGAAAGGATTAATCGATGGAGGGTCGGACTTACTGTTGGTTGAGACGATTTTTGATACGTTGAATGCAAAAGCGGCATTGTTTGCTATCGATGAAGTTCAACAGGAATTGGGTACTGAACTCCCAATTATGGTTTCGGGTACAATTACGGATGCATCAGGAAGAACCTTAAGTGGTCAAACAACAGAAGCCTTTTTAATCTCGATCTCGCATATTCCAATTCTCTCAGTTGGTTTAAATTGCGCACTTGGTGCATCTGAACTTAGACCTTATTTGCAGGTATTGGATCAAAAATCGGACTTCTTCGTCTCTGCTCATCCAAATGCTGGGCTACCAAATGAATTTGGAGAATACGATGAAACTCCGGAGATGATGGCTGATCAAATTGAAGATTTTTTGAAGGAAAATTTGGTCAATATTGTCGGAGGTTGCTGCGGTACAACTCCAGAACACATTCGAGAAATTGCAGATGTTGCAGCAAAATATTCACCTAGAAAGATTAAAGAATTAGCAGATTAATATGTCAGAATACACACTGAAATTATCAGGACTTGAACCTTTAATTGTTACTGAAGAAAGTAACTTCATTAATGTTGGAGAACGAACTAATGTAACGGGTTCAAGAAAGTTTTTAAGACTGATTAAAGAAGAAAATTACGAAGAGGCAATCGACGTTGCAAGAGACCAAGTTGAAGGAGGTGCACAAATCATCGATATCAACATGGATGAAGGCATGCTAGATGGTGTCGAATGCATGGTTAAATTCTTAAACTTAATCGCTGCAGAACCGGATATTGCGCGAGTACCTATCATGATCGATTCCTCGAAATGGGAGATTATTGAAGCTGGACTTCGATGCATTCAAGGAAAAGGTGTGGTGAATTCGATCTCTTTGAAAGAAGGGGAGGAGCTATTTAAGTCTCAGGCTAAAAAGATCAAAATGTATGGTGCTGCCGTTATTGTCATGGCCTTTGATGAGGTTGGACAAGCGGATTCCTACGAAAGACGTGTGGATATTTGTAAACGATCTTATGATATTTTGGTGAATGAAGTTGGATTTTATCCGGGAGACATCATTTTCGATCCTAATATATTTCCAGTTGCAACGGGTATGGAAGAGCATAATAACAATGCCTTGGATTTCTTTAATGCCACCAAATGGATCAGAGAAAACCTTCCAGGAGCTCATGTGAGTGGAGGTGTTTCTAATGTAAGTTTTTCGTTCAGAGGAAATAACGTCGTACGTGAAGCCATGCATGCAGCCTTTTTGTATCATGGAATACAACATGGGATGACCATGGGAATTGTGAATCCAACCATGTTGGAAGTATACGACGAGGTCGATAAAGAATTGATGGAATATGTTGAAGATGTTCTTTTAAATAGAAGACCGGATGCTACAGAAAGGTTATTGGAATATGCTGAAACCGTAAAAGGAGAAGCCAAAGAGAAAAAGGTGGACCTTGAATGGAGAAATCAAGAGGTTGGGAAACGAATCGCACATGCTTTGGTTAAAGGAATTACAGAATTTATAGACGAAGATGTAGAAGAAGCTAGACAGCAGTTTGATGCGCCCTTGGAAGTAATTGAAGGTCCTTTGATGGATGGAATGAATATCGTGGGTGATTTATTTGGGTCTGGAAAAATGTTTTTGCCGCAGGTTGTAAAATCTGCCAGGGTAATGAAAAAAGCTGTGGCTTATTTGACGCCTTATATTGAAGCTGAAAAAGGAGCTGGTAATTCACGAGGGAAAATTCTTTTAGCCACGGTTAAAGGAGATGTGCATGATATCGGTAAAAACATTGTAGGCGTCGTTTTAGGATGTAACAATTTCGAAGTCATCGACATGGGGGTTATGGTGCCTGCTGATCAAATTTTGAAAAGAGCTCAAGAAGAAAATGCAGATATTATCGGATTGTCAGGTTTGATTACACCTTCATTGGATGAAATGGTGCATGTGGCCAAAGAAATGGAACGTTTGAATTTAAATACGCCACTTTTAATTGGTGGAGCTACAACTTCCCGAGTGCACACAGCTGTGAAAATTGACCCACATTTTAATGCCGACCAAACAATCCATGTTTTGGATGCCTCTAGATCGGTTACGGTGGCTGAAAAGCTTTTAGGAAAAGATAAGGATGCCTTTGTCTCAGATCTTCGAGGTGAGTACGAAAAGCTGAGAGAACATCATTTGAAAAACAGAAAAAGAAAAGAATTCTTAACTCTGGAAGATGCGACTAAGAACAAGTTCCAAATCGATTGGGAGAATTTTGAAGCTTCAAAACCCAAAAACTTGGGAGCTCGTTCTTTGTTGAATTTCGATCTGAAAATATTAAGAGAGTATATCGATTGGACACCCTTCTTCATGACATGGGAGCTGGCAGGAAAATATCCGAATATCCTAGAAGATGAAGTGGTAGGAGTAGAAGCCAAAAAACTTTTCGAAGATGCTAATCGATTATTGGATCAGATTATTGAAGAAAAGTGGTTGACTGCCAATGCCAGGTTTGGGGTGTGGCCTGCGAATACAATAAATGAAAACGATATCGAGATTTACTCAGATGAAACCAAATCCGAAGTAGTAAATATTCAGCATTGTTTAAGACAGCAAACAAAAAAATCTGCCAAAGCATTTAATATGTCCTTAGCTGATTTTGTTGCTCCAAAAGAGTCGGGCAAGTCAGATTATGTTGGAGGTTTTGTGGTAACTACTGGTTTAGGAATTGAAAAGAAATTAGCCGAGTTCGAAGCCGATCATGATGATTATCATTCCATCATGCTGAAAGCTTTAGCTGATCGTTTAGCGGAAGCATTCGCTGAGTATTTGCACGAATATGTAAGAAAAGACTATTGGGGTTATGCAGTAGATGAATCTCTTTCCAATGAAGAGTTAATCAAAGAATCCTACAAAGGAATCCGTCCGGCACCAGGTTATCCTGCTTGTCCAGATCACACAGAGAAAATTGGTTTATTTGAAATGCTAAATGCAACTGACATTACGGGTGTTTCTCTAACAGAAACTCTAGCCATGATGCCAGCAGCTTCGGTTTCGGGTTGGTATTTTGCAAACCCTGAATCCAAGTATTTCGGAATTCAGAAGATCAAAGAAGATCAGGTAAAAAGCATAGCTGAAAGAAAAGGAAAGACGGAAGAGGAAATGAAGAGATGGTTGAGTTCTTTGTTGGATTAAGCCTTTCGGAAAACATAAAATTCAACTCGGTGATTTTTTCCTTCATAACTAAAATAATCTACTTGCTTTAGATTCGGATGCGTTTGCAGCATTTCTAAGCTCACTTTTTCTTCCATTTTGGAAAAATTACTATCCCAAATGATGAGATCTTCATTTGTGAGCTCATCAAATTGTGCATGCTTAATCTCTCGTCTTTGATTCGATTCATGATAGGATTTACTGCTGCTCAAAATCACATATGGATGGGAGGCGTAGAGTCTGCCATATAATTCGTAAAAACTTGATTGAAGTTTGGTGTCAATCAACTCATTTTCTGGTATTCTAAAAAAATCTTTATTGTAAGGAAGTCCGTTTGGATTAAAAAAGAAGGGAAACAAAATGATTAAAACGCCATATCCACCAATTATAAACCGATTCAGTTTTTCCTTATGGATTAGTAGAAGAAATCGATTTAGTCCTAGTACTGCAATAATCGCAATTACGGGCACAACAGCATTTAAAACTCGGGGCAAACCCATGGAGTTGAAAATCCCTTGCCACCAGAAAATGGTGTGACCAATAAATATTCCGGCAAAACAAAATACCAATAGATAATCAATCTGATTTTCTTTAGAAACAATACCCTTTTTCTTAATCTGTAGAAGGGACATGATCAATCCCAAAATCAATAAAAGATAGATTGGTTTTTCAATCACATAGGCTAAACGAAAGATAAAATCCGTGATAGCTCCATTTCCATATGGGCTGTCTAAATTATTGTAAGCAATCTTTGTGAATATCCATAGAAAATCTTCATGGTAAATCATGCCAACCAGATTAAAAACGAGCTGTCCTAAAAGTAGCCAAGGAAGTAATTTGAAATGCTTGTAGATGAGTAAAACAAAAGCAAAGACCAATAAAATGATCAAGCCCTCAGAGCGAACCAATGGCAAAAAGGAAACCACAATCATTGACCATGACTTTCTATTGATTTGAAATAAATAAATAGCCCAGACTGTCATCAAAGCAAACAAGTATTCGGTTAAACCAGAAAAGACAAGTTGGAAGTAAAGCGGTGCGAAAAATAAAATAGGGTAGACCAGAAAGCCATATTTATAACCCATTTTATAAATAATCTTAACCGAAATATAAGCACTCAGACTAAAGCATAGGATATTAAAGAATACCATCCCTTTAAATCCGAATTGAGCAAATGGAGAAGTAATTAAGGTGAAAAAAGGTTTCGCCCAGTGATTGAAATACAAATAAGGATGGCTGGGTGCATCGGCAGCAAAAAAATAATGAACGATGCTATCGCCATTATCACCAGTGAAACTAGCGGGTAGCAAAAAGGAAATAATCGTAAGAATCAGAAAAGTTCCAATTCCAAGGATTTCATTGTGCCATTTTGATATGAAATTAGCGTTTGAGTTCATACAGTGAACCTATTTCATTTTCAGCCAGAAGAGCATAGGACTCGTCTAGAGATTTTTGTATAAACATGTCGCAGGAGTCAGCCAAATTTAATCGACCGTGAATGAATATATAGTCGATGACTTCTTTCTTGTGTTCAGGAGCTCCGTCGGGCCAATATAAGCAGGGGTATTCATAACAGATATGACTTCCGATGGTCATGTTTGGTAAAACATCAAAATTCCATTTTACAGGAAAATACCAAGTTGTTGCTTCGTAGTTTTCCAAAATAACCAGGGCCTTTTCTGCTCCGAGATAATTGGAGTAATGTCCCATCAACCAATTTCCAGTCCTGTTTATGGGCATTAGAGTTTTATTGGCTTCAATGTGATCCGACAATTCATAGATTCCATCAACAGTTTTACTTAATTCCTTGCCAATTTCATTGTAATGAGCGTTAATTCTAAAATTCAGAAATAAAACAGCTAAAACACAGGACCAAATAAGCCATTTTGGAAATCGCTGTTGCGCTAACCAGATCAACAAAAAGAAAAAGATCATAAACCCTATTCTGACTGAAATTAATCCAGCTCCATTAAAGGCATCAGGTAAAGTGAAATACAAATAGAAACAAAGGAAAATTGGGAATAACCAAATGTCGGACCATTGAAATAGCGACTGAATGAATAAGCGAGTTTGCTCTTTCAAGTCTTGGGTTTTATCTATTTTGATTTTTTCAATTCGAATGAAACCAGCAATGGATACCAGGATCCCAAACACATAAATAAGCTTTTTTACATTAGCCGATTCTGGTCCGTCTTCATACAAAAACAGAGGTTTTAGATATTTCAACCAATCAACTAATTGTCGAAACTCAACATAATTTTCGGGCGATTCAACCGCTTTTGAAAAATATACAAATAGCAAAATCAAGGGTAGAACAGCTGTTGTTGCAAGTTTGAGTCCCTTAATTAACTGCTTTTTCAAAATGGACTTCCATTGATCTTTTTCTTTCAGAATTTCCTTTATTTTATCACTCCCAAAAATCAAGGCTATACAGA
>JAUICI010000141.1 GCA_030427935.1 Bacteroidia bacterium
GACCAATTTCTTCAAGGTCTTCACAAAATCTTGAAACCCGGAGGAAAATTGGTAATCCACGATTATTCCTTAAAGAATAAACACTGGGCAAAATGGTATTGGCAGATTCTAGGCTATGTTTTTATCGTTCCAATTTCAGCCGCCACTTCTGGCAGCTCTACGATTTTCACTTATTTAATCAAAAGTGTCAGTACTTTCCTTACGCCAAAACAAGTCAAGAAACATTTAAGTCGCAACAACTTCAAAGATGTGAAGTCGAAACCAGCTCCTTTCTGGAGAAATCCGATCTTGAGTACTTTTGTGGGGACGAAATGATTTTTTAAGAGCTTTGACTCTAGATGATAGATAATAGACTTTAGACTTTGGATTTCGGGGGTCTGGAATTTCCTTTTTAGACGTAATTTATTTGGTTTATCTTTGTGAAAAGAGATTAAATGAATCAACGCTTTCTTACCTTTTTGCTGTCTGCACTTGTTACAGCTTCTGTTTTTTGTCAGACTGATGTTTTTGTTGAACCCATTCCCTTGGATTCAGTCAGAGCATACGAGAAGGAATTAAATTCTACTTCAAAAGGATTTCATTATTTCAATCCCTATTATAAAGACGACTTTCAAGATCTCTATAAAGAATGGCCTCGAATCATTCAAAAACCTCTGATTTTTAAAAGAACCAATGATGAGTTCTACCCTACTTTGCATGTATGGTATTATGTCGACAAAGACTCAACAGTAAAATGGCTCAAATACAATTGGGGATTTGCAAACACTAAAGTAGAAGTTACAAATGAGGAGATCAGAGCTCAAACTTTAAGACTGGAAAATTTTAAAACCAAATACGCAAAAGAAAAGGAATACCTGAGCAAGATTCTTGGTCAGCCCACCGAGTCCGAACAAAAAAAAGAAACGGAGACCTATATCAATCAAAAAACAATATGGAATAAAGATACCTACAAGCTTGTTCTTGAAATGACCGTCGACAAAAAAGCTCTTGAATTCACCCCAGAAAACTCCAAACACCGTATTGTATTTCCACGATCTGGAATTGAGATCAATATTATGATGAAAGAAAAAGAGACAAAGAAATAATGCCCATCCTATTTAAAAATAAAAAACAAGCTTCCTGGATGATTCCAATCGCTCTTCTAGCGCCGATCTTCTTTGCTTTTCTTCCTTTGATTGTAATGGCGGTAGGAATTTTTGTTGAAAGAGAAATTTTGGGCAACTCCTGTGGTGGTGGTAATTGCCCATAGACTACGCTATGGGTTTTCTGCATTTTCACCTTCCCAATCGGGGGCATTGGTTTTCTGGTTTCCTTGATTTTAATTGGGATTGATTTAAAAAAAATGAAATAAGATGAAATTATTTCTTTTAATCATCTTCGCTTTTCTGATCTTTTCATGGATCACCAGTCTGATTCTGTATTCCAAAAGGAAGGATTTCAAGCGGATTCTATTAATCAATACGCTCATCTTTACGCTGTATTCCTCATTTTACTATTTCACAGAATTAATTTTTTTCAGTAGCGGATATGGATTTATGAAAATTGCTTTTTTCATCCTGACTGTTTGCGTCCATACTATTATTGGATTTGTTTTGTCTCTGTTTTATTCAAATGAAACCGCTTGAATTTTAGCTCGAAGTTCATATTGATATCCCTCCTAGTAATCGGCTTGATTAGCGGAACCTACTTTCTTTTGGGCTGGCCAGGTGTTGTTCTTATTGTGATCATTCCATTAGGAATACGAATGGGTTGGACAACCATATTGGATGAAGCAAAAAAGAGTCCTCCGAAAGAAGAAATTAAAAAAAGTGAAAGTGAGTGGGGCTTTGACCGTGTTTTTTATAGATTATTCTTGTATCCGATTGCAATTGGACTTATCATTCTTGGAATGTACATGCTTTTCAATAGTGAAATCGGAGAAAACACTTTTCTCGCCATTGTCATAACCACAATCGCCTCCATTTATTTAATTGCAGATATTGCAGCTATTATTGATAATCGAAAATAAGCTTCCATTTTAAATTTCGGTCCCTGAGTCCCGTCGAAGGGTTCATTTTTCATTTTTAACCATCCTCCGAAAAGGAGCAAAATAAGCTTTCCATAAAGATTTATGTGGATTACCCTCAGGAATTCCATACTCGACCTTCTCTACTTCTTTGGAACGGACCAATGAACGAAACATCCAATCCCATATGGCGAGATGGGAACCGAAATTCTTATCGAAATGCTTTTGATCTTTACTGTGATGAATCTGATGCTGATAAGGTGAAATTAAGATGAATTCCAAAAAAGCAGGAAACTTAACTGGGATTTGAGAATGCCTTAAATTCGAGCCAACGAACAAGAAGAGAAAACGAAAGATATTTACTCCAAACACCATCATATAGCCTTCTTCCACCATCACAAAAGGAAAATAATACAAATAGAGGCCAGACATAATCCCAATCACGAATATCCCTCTGAAGTAAAACAATAACATTTCAATGGGATGCATGCGATACTGGGTAATGGGTGTCAAAACCTCTGCGGAATGATGGACTTCGTGCAATTTCCACAAGAAAGGCACTTTATGAAGTAAAAAGTGAAGTAAAAATCGAGTAAAATCAGAAACGAGCCATAGAATAATGGTATACAATATAATGACCCAAACTACGCTAACCTCAACTATCTCACGATCCCCAAACCAAATGATCATCTGATTTTTAGTTGAATCCATAATCATCAAAGAGGAAATAAAAAAAGGAATGATCAATAGAGCTAAGATGATGGTATTTACAAGAAACACCTGATAATCAACCAAAGCACTGCGATGGAACCAGACTTTGGGATCAAAGAACTCTTGTAAAACCAAAAAGGGGTTCAGCTTCTTGTTTTTGCGGTAGCTCACAACCATGAGAAACAAGAAAGCGATGACGAAGGAGGAAATCAAATACAGCCAATTCAGTCGTGAATCGGGGCTCACAAATCGATCAATTAAAGACGACCAAGCCAACTCCACATTTTCCCAGACCTCGTTCATAATGCAAATATAGGGAACTGCTAATTGCTGTACACTACCCTGTTTCTGTGATTTTATAACAAAGAAAAAGCGACAAAGTTTCCCTTGCCGCTCTTTCAATCAACTAAACTAAATTAGACTTATGAAATTTGCTCTTCTTCGGCCGTGATCGGTTTTCTGAAGACAATATTGTCGTCGAATACATCCATGACTACATTGTTTTCTCTATCGATCGTTCCAGCCAAGAGCTGCTTCGAAAGTTCATTTAAAACATGTTTCTGAATCACTCTCTTTATCGGTCTCGCTCCAAATTGCGGATCGTAACCTACATTCGAAATCCATGCCAGCGCTTCTTCATTCACAACTAATGAAACTCCTTTTTCCAGCAATTCCGCTTTCAATTTCGCCATTTGAATTTCTACAATTGCTCGTACATTCTCTTTCGAAAGTGGTGTAAACATGATCGTTTCATCAATTCGATTCAAGAATTCTGGTCGAATATGTCCTTTCAACATCTCAAAGACCAATGCTTTCGTTCTTTCAAAAACCTCCGCTTCTTCTCCTGCTTTTACGCTTTCGTAATTATCCATGATCACATCCGACCCCATGTTGGAAGTCATGATGATAATGGTATTCTTGAAGTTGACAACTCGACCTTTATTATCGGTCAAACGTCCATCATCCAATACTTGCAGTAAAACATTGAAGACATCCGGATGGGCTTTTTCAATTTCATCCAATAAGACAATCGAATACGGTTTTCTTCTAACAGCTTCCGTTAATTGTCCGCCTTCATCATATCCGACATAACCCGGAGGCGCTCCTACCAATCTTGAAACTGAGTGCTTCTCCTGGTATTCACTCATGTCGATCCGCGTCATCATATTTTCATCGCTGAATAAGAAGTCTGCCAATGTTTTCGCTAATTCGGTTTTACCAACTCCCGTGGTTCCAAGGAAAATAAAAGAACCAATTGGCTTTTTCTCATCCGCCAACCCTGCTCTACTCCTTCTCACAGCATCCGAAAGTACTCGAATCGCTTCATCTTGTCCAACTACTCGCTTCGAAAGCACTTCCTCCAATCTCAAGAGCTTTTGTTTTTCCGACTCCATCATTCGACTTACCGGAATCCCTGTCCACTTCGAAACCACATCGGCAATTTCTTCCGAGTCGACCTCTTCCTTGATCATCTTTTTATCCTTTTGGATCTCAATCAAGTCGTTTTTCAACTTCTCCAAATCAGCCTCTGCCTCTTTAATCTTACCGTATCGAAGCTCGGCTACTTTACCAAAATCTCCAGCTCTTTCCGCTTGTTCCGCAGTTAGCTTATACTCTTCGATATCCTCTTTCCTCGCATTCAGCGAATCCATGATATTCTTTTCCGCTTCCCACTTAGCTTTGAAAGAATCTCTTTTTTCTTGAAGATTGGCCAATTCCTCTGCAATGGAAGACATTTTCACTTCATCTTTCTCTCTTTTGATAGCTTCTTTTTCAATCTCCAACTGCATGATTCTTCGATCCAACTCATCCAATTCTTCAGGCTTTGAGTTGATCTCCATTCTCAATTTGGAAGCGGCTTCATCAATTAAATCAATAGCTTTATCCGGCAACTGTCTTTCCGTGATATACCTCTGTGAAAGCTCAACCGCAGCAATAATCGCCGAATCCTTAATCAAAACTTTATGGTGATTCTCATATTTCTCTTTGATTCCTCTTAAGATTGAAATAGCATCTTCTTGATCAGGTTCATCCACCAGAACCGTTTGAAAACGTCTTACAAGCGCCTTATCTTTCTCAAAATACTTTTGGTATTCATCCAAAGTTGTGGCTCCGACGGCTCTCAATTCTCCTCTTGCCAAAGCAGGTTTCAGAATATTGGCTGCATCCATGGCACCATCTCCACCACCAGCTCCAATCAAAGTGTGGATCTCATCAATAAACAAAATGATGTCTCCGTCCGACTTAATTACTTCTTTGATTACTGATTTCAATCTTTCCTCAAACTCTCCTTTGAATTTCGCACCCGCAACCAAAGCCCCCATGTCTAATGAGTAAACTCTCTTGTCCTGCAAATTCTCCGGTACATCCTGAGAAACAATTCGATGGGCAATTCCTTCAGCAATAGCCGTCTTACCCACACCTGGTTCACCGATTAGAATCGGGTTATTCTTGGTTCTTCGGGTTAGGATCTGCAATACTCTTCGAATTTCCTCATCTCTACCGATAACTGGATCCAATTTTCCATTGGCCGCCATCTCATTCAAGTTCTTGGCAAACTTCTCTAAAGACTTGTAATTGGCATCTTGGCCTTGAGAAGTTACCTTATCTCCATCTCTTAAATTCATAATTGCACTTTTTACATTTTTAGTGGTTAATCCGTTGTCTTTTAACAATTGCGACACCTGATCTTTCTCTTTCACTAAGGAAAGCAAAAGTATTTCAAGTGAGACAAATTCATCGTCAAATTCTTTTAGTAAAGAATAAGCTCCGCTCACCACCTTATTCAAATTAGATGAACCGTAGATATTTCCTCCCGATACTTTGGGATACGAATCCACGATGCTATCTAAAGCTGAATACAAGGCAGGTTTATTTACTCCATTCTGGTCAAAAATGAAGTCCAATACATTATCGTCAGCATCCTGCATTCCTTTAAGCAAATGTCCGGGCTCCAGAACTTGATGTCCCTTCTCCTGAGCCAGAAGATTCGCCTTGTGCAAGGCCTCCTGTGATTTGATAGTTAATCTATTTATATCCATTTTCTTGTTGCTTTGTTTGATTTGAATCCCTCAATTCATGTTCCAAGTCGCAAAATCACCTTATTTTCAGACAATTTGACATTCAAAGACAATTTTCAATGTCAAAATAACCGATTTTAAGCAAAATCAATGACTATTTTGCATCAATTTTAGCCTAGAAAAAATCAGGTTTTCTGCAATTAAATACTATTTTTGCTTTCTTGTGAAAAAGAGTTTAGTCTACATATTTAATCCCCAGAAGCTCCTTCTGATTTTGATACTTTTGGTGTCTTTTCAAGCGATTGGACAAAATCGACTAAGCTATGGTCACCTTACTTACAAAAACTTCCCGAGAAAAGTTTATAGTGGTCAGCAACAGAATTTCGGTATTCTAGAATCTGATGAAGGGACCATAATTTTTGCCAATAACAATACGGTAATCGAGTTCAACGGAACGGATTGGACCAAGATTAAAAGAGAAGAGCAACTCAAAAACGAAGGCAAAAAAAACGACACAACCAAATACTCTGAAATCAATCCTAGATCTCTTTACAAAACGAAAAGTGGGAGAATCTTAGTTGGTGCTCAGGAAGGTTTTGGTTACATCGATTACAATAAAAAAGGTCAGAAATTTTATGTTGATCTATCCAAAGAAGTACTTTCCCCAGAATTCAAGAAATCCCAAATCGGAAAAATCTGGAACATCTTCGGAATCAACGATGAATATTTCTTTATCGGACGAAAAGCCATTTTTGTTTACCGCGAAGGGCAAAAGGTTGAAATCATCAAATACCCAGAAGGATTTAGAAGAGACAATTCCTCGCTGATTCAAGGGCGACTCTTCATTTCTCTTGTCATGCAAAACACTGGTAAGGACGCAAGAGTTTATAACCACTTGGAATACGATCCGAGAACCAAAAAATTCTCCAAATTCATTCCAAAAGCCGAAGATTTCCACAAACTGGAGGCGGTCAAATTCATCATGCCTTGGAAAGATGAGAACCACTATTTAATCATCACCCAGAAAGCAGAAGCCTTTACGATTAATGCGAGAACCAATGAGTTATTTAGATTGGACATGTTTGACATGGGCGTTGAAGACGTTCTTATTTCCATTTCCAATCAAGAAGGTCTAATTATTTTCTCTACAGAAAAGCACGGTGTTTTCATTTTCAATGAGCTTGGAGAATTGATTCGACAACACAATGCAGAATCTGGTCTGATCGACAATTATGTAAACTATACCTTCATCGATAATCAATTTAACCTTTGGTGTTCAACAGCAAATGGAATTGGCTTACTTGAATTGTCTTCACCTATTAGCTACTATTCAAAAGCAGACGGCATTACTTCGAAATTATGGGACATTGCCAGATTGAATAATTCCATTTACTTGGCCTCAAATGTGATCTCGAGTCTGAATCTGGATGAAATTAGACCAACATTAAAAAATCTCAATTTCGATCAAACCACTTATGGTTTTGCTAATGTGCACATAGACGGTAAGGAATTGATCATGGTGATTGGTCACAACGGCATCTATTCATTCGATAGTGGTGAAAAGATCATGGATGAAATTCCTAATTTGTACGCTTGGAAAATCATTCAGTCCAAAAAAGACTCCAACCGAATTTATATCGGATCTGAAAATGGGGTTGCTTCTGCTTATTGGAATGGGACTAAATTCGACTTTGAGACTTTCTATAAAAATTCAGGAAAAATTATTCACTCCTTGTTAGAGGTTGACGGTGAAGTTTATTTCGGGATAAAAGAACTTGGAGTCGTAAAACTGGATACCACCAAGGAAAAGAAAGAAAACCTTATCCCAGGACTCAAAGGAGACAATCTGGAATCTTATTATTTTGAAGAATACCAAGGGACAGTTTTTGTAGGTACTTCCCACGGCTTATACTATATGAATGAGGACAAATCTAAAATCCTCCCTTTTAATCATTTAAACTTAGTACAAAAAGACCTCTACGTCCACCGGATCTTTAATGAAAACGACAAAAGACTTTGGCTGGTCTTGTTTTACAACTCGGGTTCTGATGAAAAAGAAAGACCCGTTTTTGGTTATTTGCAAAAGAACAAAGAAGGCGTGTGGAAGTTTGTAAGCGCTCCATTCAGATATCTAAACGAAGACATCGTACAAGGCTTCGTAAAAGATCGAGATGGAAATATCTGGCTTGGAGCTGATGGAGGAACTTATGTGATTAATACGGAGCAAGTAGATCAACTTGGAGGTTCATTTAATATTAACGTCACGCGTTTTATTACGGGTCAAGACACCAGCTCAGTTTTCGCGAATTTCAACATGTTCGATGGAGAAATTCCTGAAATTAGTTACGATAAAAACAATGTAAGAATAGAGGTTTCGGCGCAGTCGTATTATGGTGGAGCAAAAAACCTGTTTCGTTATAAATTAGCTGGCGGACAGTGGACCGATTGGACAGATATTAACTGGAAAGAATATCAAAACTTGGATGAAGGAACTTACACCATTCAAGTACAAGCCAAAAACTATTATGGAGTTGAAAGTGAAGTCCTTGAACTTACTTTCACAATTCTTCCTCCCTGGTACCGTACATGGTGGGCTTATGTTCTTTATGTGATTGTAGCAATTGCTTTGATTTACGGATTGATTATGCTTTCTCTGCAAAGAGTAAAACAGCAAAAGAAAAGACTAGAAGCGATCGTAAAAGAAAGAACAGCTGAAATTGCGAAACAAAATGAAGTTCTTGCCGAACAAAAAGACGAGATTGAGCATAAGAATCAGGAAGTATTAGATAGTATTAAATACGCAAAGAGAATTCAGGATTCCATATTGCCTCCAAAAGAGAAAATGGACGAAATGTTTACGGACTATTTTGTACTATTTAAGCCGAAAGATATCGTATCGGGCGACTTCTACTGGGCGGAGCATATAGACAATCTATCTCTCTTTGCAGCTGTAGATTGTACTGGGCATGGTGTACCAGGAGCGATGGTATCTGTTGTTGGTAATAATGGATTGAACCGATCTGTAAAAGAATTCAACTTAAGAACACCTGGAGCCATTTTGGATCAGTTAAGAGAAATTGTAATCGAAGCATTTAACGCTCAGAATAACATGGACGTAAAAGACGGAATGGACATGGCCCTTTGTTCCATCGATTATAAAAATTTAAAACTCGAATTTGCTGGTGCAAACAACCCATGCATCATCATAAGAAACGGTGAGATTCTAGAAACAAAAGCGGATAAACAACCGATTGGACAATTTATTCAAAAAACCCCTTTTACGAATCATGTTATTGACCTTCAAAAAGGAGACACTATTTATACCTATTCAGATGGATATGTGGATCAATTTGGTGGAGAGAAAGGAAAGAAATTGAAATCCAAACCTTTCAAGAATTTATTGCTCGAAATTCAAGGTTTGCCAATGGATGAACAAAGAGATAAATTGGACGAGATGTTTGAAAGTTGGAGAGGTAGTTATGAACAAATCGATGACGTTTGTGTTTTCGGTGTTAAAATTTAGATAAACTGCTATGCTCAACAAAATCCTCTCTTACTGGAAAAGCCTAATTGTTCTAATCGAGATTCTCTTTCTGATCTATTTCAGTTATAATATTGTTGGCCCAGAAGGTATCTCAGGAACCAACTTCATTTTAACCGTTACCTTCTTATCCGCAGTACTGAATACCTTGTACTTGATTATTTTTATCATATATGATGAAGGAAGCTATAAGCTTTTGAATAAAGTTGGACAGGGATTAGCGATCATTAACTTCATTTATACAAGTTTGGTATTTAGCGACACCCTAAGCGTATTTGCACATTGGATTCCCGCATTGATTTCTTCGATATTTGTAGCTGGACTTGCACTTCAATATTATATTGGATTGGGAAGTTTAAGTCGAATGAAATATCCTTGGTTATTTCGGGCAAATTCCTTTTTGATTATTATAGTAACCTTCTACGGTATTTTCTTGCTGATGCTTCGATCTGAGCAGGGCAAGTACTTTGATATTTTCTACTATGGAATTGTCCTCGTTTTCTTACTGAGTTTGGTTTCGAATCTGATCAATTTCAAAGCCCATTCGAAAACCGAGCAAGCTTAATCCAAATAAGATCCACAAAACTTCAGTCTGGGCTTCCAATACGAATTGCTCATGATATCCGTCTCAACAATTCCCTGACTCGTGGAAGCATGAATCATTACTGGCTTTCCATTTTTATTCGAGACAATAATTCCG
>JAUICI010000142.1 GCA_030427935.1 Bacteroidia bacterium
ATTCTTCGACAAAGGAGCAGCAGTTCCATCAACATAATAAGGTAAATCAGGAAATTGTCTTCTTAAGGAAGCATTCGCAAATAAATTCCCAATTCCTCCCTCAATATCGATCCATGAATCAATCTTGGTTGCACCCGTAGCGGCTGACAATTGGTAGAACTTGTTTTTAATACTCATCAAATGTAAGGCAAGGGCTTTAAGCATCCGACCTCTTTCTTGAAAAGTCATTTTTCTTAATGCTGGTCCACCAGTTTTTCTTGCGTATTCTGTAATTGCCTTATAATCCAGTCCTTCACTTGAACATGAAGCAAACTGTTCTCCTGTGATCGCGTTATACAATAGAGTCTCTTCGCCTTCGCCTTCAACCCATTGCCCTAACACGTAATTCTTTATCTTCATTTCTTACCTTTTTTCTGTAATGAGGCCTAAAGTTAAAGAGAAAATTTGACTTAAGAAGAGCCTGAAAAAAATGAGGAATATCAGTATTTATTTTGTTTTAAACGAGCGAATTAATTTTAATAGAAGCCAAATAAGTAAAGGCTTTTTGTAATTTTGTAACGAATTAAAAATCCAACTATGAAAAATGTACTGATTGCAATCGCATTGATTCTCTACACATCGCTTTCATTTAGCCAAAAAGCTGAACTAATTACTCAGGAAAGAAATTTAGGGGTGATTACTAAAATTGTATACAATTCTCAAGGAGAGTATATCGCTAATATTAATGATGGTGAAAACTCCATCAAAGTATGGGAGGTTCAATCAGGAAAGATTATTGGTGTATTGGAAGGACATGAAAAGAAAATTACCTCCGTATCTTTTACAGATAAAGACAATAAGATTGTTACTGGGGATGTTGAAGGAAAGATTATAGTTTGGGATTTAAATACTTGGACAATTTCTGATAGTACTCGAATTACGGGAGCTGTTTTATCCATGCAAAGTTTTTCAAGTGGAGATCGCATTTACGCTGGTTCAATGCGAGGGGAGATTTTCGAAATGAAGAAAAGCAATAATTGGAGAGCTGCTTCAATCATAAAAGTTAAATCTCCAATCACTCAATTAAGTTTAAACCAAGATGAAACAAAATTACTTGTAGGTACCCGAAAGGGGATTGCTTCGATCATCGACACAAAAACAAACTCAAAAATCAAGGCTGGTAAATTGCTTTCCTCTGCGATAACTGGAATCTCACTGATCGAAAACGATTCAAAAATTATTGTTTCAGGTGGTTCTGGTAGTGTTCAGGTTTGGGATGCTTCAACCTTTAAAAAAATCAGTCAGATTCAAGCGCATCTAGCCCCTGTTACGTCCATGGACTATAATCCCAAAAAGAAACTACTTGTTACGGGATCTCAAGATCGATCGATTAAGTTATGGAATATCGAAACAAAAGAACTCATTCATTCATTTGTAAATGAAAACAAGGAAAAAGGTGCCAATGAACCGGTAAAATGTATTGTATTTAGTCCAGATGGCAATACTTTCTCGAGTACAGGTTTTAAGCGAAACCTATTCAAAAGAACTATTTCAAAAGACAATGTAATTAAAGTGTGGGACGTCAATAGAAAAGTACTTTATAAAAATTTAAAAGGTGAAGTAAACCCAATTCGAGCATTTTGCTTAAACGATAATTTAAATCAGTTGGTTACCATGAATAATGACCGAATGCTTACATTCTGGGATTTTAATAAAGGAGAACCCACCTATTATTTTCAGTTACCTGAACCAAAAGATGAAAAAGATCCAAATATTGGTCAAGAATGGAAGGACAAAGCTGAAAACGTTGGAAACAACTTCATGAATGGTGGTGGAATCAATCTTGGTGGATTTAAAAAAATAGGAAGTGATCAAGCGAAAAGAGCCATCAAAAGTAAATTAAGACAAAGAGATATCATTCGCATTACGACGAATGGGAACTACTTACTAACAAAGGTTAAAAAAGATGAACTCCGTTTATATGACATCAGTGGAGATGATCCAATTTATAAATATCCGATTTTCCATGGACAAATGAACCTAAACGATTTCGCGGTTACCAATGATGAAAAGATGATTGCTTGTGCCGGAGGAGGAACAAATGCAGTTTCTATTGTTGATTTGGAAACGGGTAAATTACTTAGAAAATTAGATACAAAACCAAGCGTGGCAGAATTAGAACTGATTCTAGAAGCGAAATCGGTTCAGTTTAGTCATGACGGCTCTCTTCTTTTGGTATGCTTCAACACAGGACAAGTAAACGTCTATTCAACCAATAGTTGGAACATGATCTTCACGAACGCTGAAAAGAGTATTCTAAACATGTTTAAAAAGTCCTATGCAAACTTTTCTAGAGATGGGAAAACACTCATAGTAAATGGCTATGATGGATTAAAGACTTATACCGTTGGGAATTATTCCGCATCAGAATCAAAAACGATGTCGAGTCCTGGTCTTCCGGTTAGGTTAAATAGACCAAGTGACGTCATTGTTACAGCTACCAAAAGAAATTTACATTACGAAAATATCTTTACTGGTGAAAAAAGCCAATCGGACGAATTCAATACGCTTATTGTAAGTTCCATTAGTATTGACAAAAATGGTTTCATAGGAATCTCAAAGAAAAATGGAGAGTTTCAGATTGTAGATCCGAAAAATGGACACGCTCTTTTAACGCTAGTTGGAGAAGATGAGAATTATATTTTCAAAACCTATGAAAACTATTATAAAGTATCCAAAAATGGATTTGATTTGGTCACTTTTAGAATTGGTAAAAATGCTTATCCGTTTGAACAGTTTGACTTAAAATTCAATCGACCAGATATTGTACTTCAATCCATGCATTCTGAAAATCCTGACTTAATCAAGGTTTATGAATCCGCCTATTTAAAAAGATTGAAAAAAATGGGCTTGGATGAGAGTCACTTTTCTCAAGAAATTCATTTACCAGAAATTCAGATTATGAATAAAGTGGATTTGCCTTTGGTTACGCAAAATGATAAGGTGACCATCAAAATTAATGGATCAGATAGTAAGTATAAACTATCAAGAGTCCATGTTTGGATTAATGATGTTCCAATCTATGGAATCAAAGGAATGCCTATTGACGCGACTTCGAGCCTGTCAAAAGACATCGAAATTGAACTAATAGAAGGCATGAATAAAATACAAGTCGCTGTTTTGAATGAAAAAGGTGCCGAAAGCTTGAAGAAAACAATTGATATTGATTTTCAAGGTAAAAAAGAAAAACACATGTATTTGGTTACCATCGGAACATCGAAGTATAAGGACTCAAGGTTTAACTTGAATTATGCTGCGAAAGACGCGAAAGACCTTGTAAATCTCTACGGAGGAAGTAAAAATTTCGCAAAAGTACATACGCTTACCTTAACGGATGAAGAGGTCATCAATTCCAATCTAGATAAGGTTAAAGAATTCTTGAAAGAAGCCAAAATCAATGATGAAGTCATCCTCTTTATTGCAGGTCACGGTGTTTTGGATGAAGAGTTCAATTACTATTACGGAACCCACAATATCGACTTCTTAAACCCAGGAAAGAATGGATTGGAGTATTCGAAATTGGAAGCACTATTGGACAATATCAAGCCCATAAAAAAGCTATTAATCATGGATACTTGTCATTCCGGCGAAATCGACAAAGAGGAGGTAACAAAATCGAATGGAAATAATGATGAGGACCAAGGAGATGAGTTTGGTGATGTAGCTTTTAGAGCTGTTGGAATCGACATCCAGAATAAAAATGGAAAAGTTTCAACTTCGAAAGTCATGAATACCTTATTTCAAGATTTAAGAAGAGGGTCTGGAGCTACTGTTATTTCGTCTGCTGGAGGGGTTGAATTCGCCATGGAAAGTGATGAATGGAAAAATGGTTTATTCACGTATTGCTTATTGATGGGAATTAAATCTCAAAAAGCCGATTTAGATGGAGATGGGAAAATTTACTTGTCCGAGCTACAATTTTATGTGATTGATCGAGTTTCAAAACTCAGTAAAGGAAAACAAATTCCTAACACGAGAATGGCGAACATTTCAAATGATTATGTAATTTGGTAAGCGATAAATATGAATAATTACAATTAAACTTTTAATAATGAAAATTCTATCAACAGTACTTATTGCAAGCGTTTTGCTATTCTCTTGTGGAGAAGAAAAGAAAGAAGACAAAAAATCTGACAAAGAAAAAACAGAGAAAAAATCTGAATCTGAGACAAAAGAAGAAGTAAAGAATGATGAGCCAAAAGCTGAAGCATTAAATTGTGATTGCTTCACTCAGTTGACTGATAAACACAATGAGCTTATTGGTTATTTGGAAAAAGCCGATGCTAAAGAAGTTGTTTACAATGAGAATTTGAACGCGGCGATTCACAATATTTTAATGGACATTCGAAACATTGGAAAGGAATGTCATGCCGATAAAACTGCAGAAGAATTGATGGGTGCTTGTGACAACTATCAAGGTTATGTAGCGGCTCAAAATGATTTAAAACAATACCAAGCCCTCATTGACGAGGCAACAAAATAGTCTTAGAAATTAACTTGGGAATCGTCTTCGATCATTGGTCCAAAACCTGAGTCGATCGGTTCCCATAGTTCGATTTTATTTCCTTCTGGATCTATGATATGAGCAAATTTCCCATAATCAAAAGACTGAATTTCTCCAACTACCTCTACTCCATTCGATTTTAGCTTTTCCAAAAACTCTTCAATATTTTGCACCCTAAAATTGAACATGGCCTCCCTTTTCGAGGGATCAAAATAATCCGAATCCTTGCTGAAAAAACTAAACTGAGCGACTGCTTTCTTGCCTGATCTTTCATCAATGAATCTAAAAGTAGTTCCATACTCCGTCGTATTCAAATTTAAAGTTTCCGAATACCATTGATTCATCTTTTTTGGGTCATCCGATTTAATAAAAAGACCTCCAATACCGGTAATATAATTTTTCTTTGACATGTTTTTAGGTAATAAAAAAGCCCCTAGAAAGGGGCTTTGACAATTAATCTTCTTTCCACTCTTCTCCTCTTCCCGGAGTATAAGGAATCGGAATTTGAGATAATTTCTTTTCAATATCTTTTATGGATGCAATGATAAAATCCAAATCTTTCTTAGCTCCAACAAATTCCTCTCTTGCGATTTCAAGAGATTTCTTTTGTGTTGTAGTTGGATTCGAAGTTGAACCGTAGATTTGATAAGCAATAGTTCCAATTCTATCGGAAATACTTGGAACAGTTTCCATGTCTTTTGAAGACAATGTACGATCTCCCCACATGGCGATTTCTAACCAATAGAATTTCTCTTCCAAAGTTTTAACCTCCTTCAGCATATTAATATTGGTACCTGGATATTTCTCAATGGCTACCTTAATGTGCTTCAATCTGTTTTTATAGTCTCTCATGATTCTGCTTGCACCATCAACAGTTCTGTTCAATTCAGAAACCTGCTTTGCGAAAACTTCCATTTTTGAAGGATCTGTTGGAATAGAATTCTCAATTAATGGTTTCACATTGAAATCCACTTTTTGGGTTAATTGAGTAATCTCACCATTGTCGATTCTAAACAACTGTACATTATATTTTCCAGGCTTCACAAGGAACCCATTATCAGGATTTGAATATCTTCCCGTCTTTCCTGAATTTAGCTTTATAGGACTAGTTGAAGCACTTCTCAAGCCCCAAGTAACCCGATTAACACCTTTAGAAGGCGATTTTTTAATGCGGTTTACTTCATTTCCATTTTCATCTCTAATCACAAATAAGAGGAATGGTTTTTCTTCAAGGTCTTCCTTTCTCATTTCCTCAACGGTGATCCAAGGAACATCTTTTCCATCTTTATCTAATTTGTTCTCTTTCGATTTTCTTTCTTGTTTAGCCGTCTTTCTCGTTTCCTTGATATAGTAAGTAAAAGTTGCACCAAAATCAGGATTTGGAGAAGTAAAATAACTAGCTCCCATGGAAGACTTCCCTCTTAAACCAATCGGATTGGACTGCACATAATGCCAAGCATCTTTGATTTCGAAAATATGACCTTCCTTATCTAGATTTTCTTTCGTTAAGTTTCTCAATGGTGAATAATCATCCAATACATAAAAACTTCTTCCGAATGAAGCCACTACCAAGTCATTTTCTCTCGCCTGAATCGCAATATCACGAATAGCAATAGTTGGCAAACCTTCCGTTAACTTAATCCATTTTGCTCCCCCATCAATGGAAAAGTAGAAACCGAATTCCGTTCCGCAAAAAAGAAGATCCTTTTTAATATGATCCTGAGCTAAAGCATAAACTGAACCTCGATCTGGAAGGTTTCCGCTAATTGAAGTCCATGACGCACCTTTATCTGTAGACTTCAAAACATAGGGTTTGAAATCTCCATTTTTATGATTATTAAATGCCGCATAGACAACATTTTCATCGTATTTATCAGCAATGATCATATTCACGTAAGTCTTTTCAGGAACTCCAGGGAAAGACTCTATTTTTCTCCAGTTCTTTCCGTCATCTTCCGAAACTTGAATTAATCCATCATCGGTTCCAACATAAAGCAACCCTTTCTTGATTGGAGATTCATCTAAAGCGACAATATTTCCGTACATGGTCGTGGACTTATTCTTCATAACTGTATTCATCCCCCATGTTTTTCCCATTTCTTTCAAAGTATTCCGATCAATTTGTCTTGTTAGATCTGGAGAAACTCTTTCCCATGTATCTCCATAATCCGGAGATTTGAACAATTTATTTGCTGCGAAATACAAGGTTTTATGATCATGTGGACTAACCAAAAGCGGCGCATCCCAATTCCATCTAAAAGCTTTTTCGTCTTTCATCGGCATCGGTTGAATCCCTATTTTCTGACCAGTTTTCTTATCATATCGAACGATCCAACCATATTGCGCTTGAGCATAAACGATATTCGGACCAACAGGATCAATAGCCGATTCAAAACCATCTCCTCCATTTGTGATAAACCAATCTGCATTTGTAATACCGGCATTATTGATTGTTCTTGATGGTCCACCTTGGGAATTATTATCTTGAGTTCCGCCATAAATATTATAGAATGGCTCTGCATTATCTACAGCTACTTTATAAAATTGTGTGATTGGAAGATTTGGTTTGTACTGCCATCTATTTGCGTGATCCCATGTCTCATATAAACCTCCATCACAACCAACTAACCAGTGATTCGTATTGCTTGGATCGATCCAGATACAATGGTTATCTACGTGCTTATTTTTTTCTCCGGTTAACTTGAAATTCTTTCCTCCATCTTCTGTATGGTGCAACCAAGTATCCATTGCAAACACCTTATTTACATCTTTAGGGTCGCAATAAATTTCTTGATAATAATTTCCTGAAGTTTTGTAGGAAGACATTTTAGTAAAACTTCCCCCTCTATTGGTCGATCTATAAAAACCATGTTTACCATCTTTAGCTTCAACAATGGCATATACATAGTCTGAATTAACTGGAGAAACTGCTAAGCCAACTCTTCCCATTTTATTTACAGGCAAACCACTTTTAATTTCCTCCCAATTCTCACCTCCATCGGTAGTTTTAAAGACTCCACTTTCAGGTCCACCACCTACATATGTCCAAACATGTCTTCTTCTTTGGTGCATGGCTGCGTAAAGTATATCTGGATTATTTGGATCCATTACTAAATCCGCACAACCCGTATGTTTAGAGATTTTAAAAATCTGCTTCCAATTTTTTCCACCATCAGTGGATTTGTAAATCCCTCTTTCTCCACCTTCAGACCATAATGGGCCATAAGCTGCGGCAAATATCACGTTCGAATTCGAAGGATGAACGATAATATCAGAAATGTGTTCTGACTTCTTCAATCCCATGTTCTTAAAGGACTTTCCTCCATCAACAGACTTGTAGATTCCATCACCATAGGCTACGGATCTTTGATTATTATTTTCACCCGTTCCAACCCAAATGACATTTTGATTATTTGGATCGATGGTCACACAACCTACAGAATAACTGCCATAGCTATCAAAAATCGGCTCATAAGTTGTTCCCGAATTTGATGTTTTAAAAACACCACCTGAAGCAATTGCTAAATAATATTCAGCTGGATTATTCGGGTTAACTGCCAAATCGGAAATTCGACCTGCAGTTAAGGCTGGTCCAACTGATCGCCATTTTAAACCTGATACTAAAGAAGAGTTTACAGGACCTTCTGCAGCTTCAGTTTTTCCTTTTTTTTGAGCAAAAGAAGTTAAAGAGACGGTTGTCAACACAACCATTGAAAGTATCAATTTTTTCATGTTCTGGTTTTAAAGAATTGAATCGAATATCGATCAACAAATTAGTCAGTTACGAATATAAAGGAAAAGGAGAGGAATTGAAATAAATATTTGATGAGTGGTAATTAATCTTCAGGATCTTGGATAAGCTTGATGACTTGACTTTTCACATACTCACATTCTTTTGGCGAAAGCTTAACCAACCCACCATAACCCGACTTAAATTTTTCAAAACTCGGAACCAAACTCATCTGATCCAGAAAACTTTGGATTTGATCGACATTTAAGACAGCTTCTTTTGGTTCTTTCAGGGTCTTAAAACCTCCGATGGCGTTTTCTCCAATCCCCACTGTATTCTCTGCAAACATGGTCTGCAAATCATTACTTTTACAGAAATCAGAATCAGATGAAAGTGCTTCTATTCCAGACAGCCAAGTGCTCATAAACCGTAGCATCAGAAAATCCTTCGGTCCTAAATCCAAATGCTCCCCTATGTCGATTAGTATTTGTTCTAAGGAGTCTTTGTTGTTTCCATACTTATTCGCTTTTTCTTTAATTTTCTGTTCGAATTGATCAGAGATGAGTGCTTTTTTGTGATAAGACTTTATCATTTTCAAAAGACAGGGCACACATTCTTCGCCATAATTGTTTTCAATACATAAAGCGATTCGATATTCCGTGGCTAGCCCCCTCAAAATATCTTTTCTATTTCCAATGGAGCAATCGATGTTAGCCATTTGGAAGTTAAGACCGGAGTTTGTATGAATATAAGCCATCTGAATCGGAGTCGGTAAATGATATTCTGATTCAGGTATTGCCCCGTCAGTTTGACCAAAAGAAGTACTTTGAATTAAGGGAAATAAAAGGATTAGGAATAGGTTTTTAAGCATGGTTTAATCAATTATTTTCTGACGAATTCTTCGAAGTTTTTCTTCTACAATTTTTAGTTCGGAATCGCTCAAAGGAATGTCATTCTTCTTTTTCATGAACTTCTTAATAGTCTTCATCTTAGACATGGCCGCTAGGAGGTCATTCATTTCCTCTTTGAATTTTGCATGCAGTTCGTTTTCGCTTGTGTATTGATTCATCACTTGAACAATATTCTCCAAAACAGGGTATTGATGAACCAAAAGCACTTTCAAACTTTCCTTTGATTCGAATGAGGCTATTTGAGAAGCAATGTAAGCGCCTTCAATCCATATTCCTGAAAACTGAATCCCGACAACCTTCATCAGCTCTTTATCATCCAAAAAGGCTTCAAAGGTGATACTCATGTCAATCAAAATAATCATCATGGAATCTTTATTGTCAATGTTCTTTTCGAGCCTATTGTAGAGGTCGTATTTGTCAAAGTACTTATTTACATCTGTTTTTTCGCCGATTTTCTTTAGGGCGTGTAAATATTTTATGGCTTTTTGGTTCTCATTATTTTGGATGCAGTAAGCTAGATCCGACAAATAAATTCCATAATTCAGGATTCGCTTATATTTTGTGTGGTAAGAATCTGCCTTAACAGGTGAATTAACCAAAGTAGAATCAAAGCGAGCAATCATTGAAGGGGGGATGTCGTTAAGTTGTTTATATTTTGATAGTAACTATTTAGGTGTGGGTTCCTGCGGCAGCGTAGCTGCGAAGGAACGACTCGCCCCGCCAAGCGTTGAGCAACTCTTCATAGGCAGACAAGCCGTGCTTTTTTGCCGTACTGCAAAAGCTTTTG
>JAUICI010000143.1 GCA_030427935.1 Bacteroidia bacterium
GTATGCTGTGAAAAACGGTAGTCGTAAAGAAAATGCATACAAATGGGATAAATATCTAATCTTTTTTTCCATGTTGTATCCTGTTTTATACTGGCATTTACACAGTGATTTAAATTTTTCCTGGTTCGTAGCAGATGATTTTGTTCTAAATCATTGGATCCAAATTCCAGATTTTGTTTTTCTGATTTCGAATACTATTTATTGGGTCATTATCGCAACTTGGTTTGTGATGAAAATCAGAATGGGAAGAAGTCGCTTTGTGGGGCATTTCCCCATGATTTTGTGGATTTTGACTACCGCCTTTAATTGGTATTTAGGAATTGTTTATTTCAATTCTGATTTAGCTTTTACTGCGACCAATGTCGTTGCACATGGAATTCCCTATTTGGTTTTGATTGTTTTTTATAAAAAGAAAAAAGAAGAGGTCGTAAGTCAAAAAAGAAAAGGTTATTTCAAAGTGACGATGATAGTTGTTGGCGTCTGCCTGTTTTTCGGTATTGCAGAGGAATATTTATGGGATGTCTTGGTGAATCATGAGAAAAGAGACCTTTATTCAAGCTTTCTTTACTATTTTGAATGGACCACAGAAAATAGGGTGCTTAAAGCGGTTTTTATTGCTTTATTGTCCGTACCACAGGTGACGCATTATATTTTAGATGGATATATTTGGAAAAATAATGACTCAAATCCTTTTCTGTCAAAAGTTTTCACTTAAAAATTAAATTGTTATTCTGTTCAATTTTTTTTATCTTAATCAATTAGTATTCTCGCATAGTGTTTGAACTTATTTTTGACCAAATTAAATAGTAAACTGAGATTTAATTTAAATATATCAGAGAACGAAAGGCAAGTCAATCGTATTGACGAGCTGATAAAGGAATCCCTTGACTTGCATCGAGTTGACCCATCCAAAGGGAAGGAGTTAGCCAAAGAGGCATTGGGGCTTGCTGAAAAAATGAACTATCACGAAGGCTGGGCGAGAGGTTATTATGCTTTAGGAGCCAGTTCCATTTGGTTATCTGAATACGATAATGCTTTAACCTATTCATTTAAGGCGCTCAAACTTCTGCAAGAAGAGGGCTTGGCACATGATACTGTTCGTGTTTTATACAATATCTCAATTACTTATTTTCTGATTGATGACCTGGATAGCGCAATAAAGTATTCACAGAAATGCTATGAATTGAGTGATAAAATCAAGTTTGCTCATGGCATGGCAATGGGAATTAATGCAAAAGCTTGTGTACTTTACACGGACAATCGAAATGATGAGGCAATCGAATTAATTACTGAAGGACTTGAGTTTGCTAAGAAATCAGATGATATCGAAATTCAAGCAAAATTGTTGGATGGTCTGGGACAAGCGTATTACAATACGGGAGAATACGATAAGGCTTTTGAGTGCAAGACTAAATGTCTCGAGATTGTGAGGTCCTTGAAATCCATGGGAACCGTAGCTTTCGCTTTGGATGGGATAGGAATGATTCAGATGAAGCGCAAAAATTATGATGAAGCCCTAAACAATTTTGAGGAAGCATTGAAAATTCGACAAGAAATCGGATTTGTGGCCGGAGAGGCTAATTCCTATTTACATATTGGTCAGTTAAAAAAAGCCCTAAAGGATGATGTAGCGGCCAAAAAGTTTTACGAAGCTGCTCTGGAACTTGCGATAACCATAGGTTCGCTTAAAATTCAGTATAAAGCTTATCATTATTTAGCTGATATCTATGAAGCAAAAGACGATCTTAAGAATTTTTCGATTTACTATAAAAAATACCACGAAACCAAGGAGGCTTTTCTAAGGCAGCACATACAAAAGAAGTACAAAACCCGAGAGTTGATTGCTCAGATGGAGCAAGTGGATTCGGAAAGAGTGCTGTTAGCGAAAAAGAACGATGAATTAAAGAAATATTCGAATGATATTCGTGTATTGTCGGAAATCGGGAAGGAATTAACGTCCACTTTAAATTTTGATGAAATACTTGAGAAAGTCTATAATCAGGTGAATTCCGTAATGGATGCCAGTGTGTTCTTGATTGCCATGTATTCGGAAGAGGAAGATGTGCTGACATACGAATTTTGTGTGGAGAAGGACATTAGAATGCCTGAAGTTTCGGTAAAATTATCCGATGATGATGGGCGTTTAGCTACTTATGTAATTCGGAACCACAAAGAGGTGGTGATCAATGATTTAGTGGAGGATATTAAATTATTGGAAGGTGTGCATCCAATGGGTGCGGTTGCCGGTGAATTGCCAGAATCCATCATTTATATGCCCATCGTTTTTCATGATAAATTTTTGGGTGTAATTTCAGTTCAGAGTTTTGAAAAGAACGCCTATTCTGCTTATGAAATCGATCTGTTAAGGAATTTAGCTGTTTATGCTGCAATCGCTCTGAATAATGCGGTTAGTTATCATAATATCGAAGAGCAAGTAAAAGAACGAACGGCAGAAATAGAACAAGAAAAGCAGAAAGTTGAAAAGGCCTACAATAATACAGAGTTGATTAGTCAGCTTGGGCAAAAACTAATCTCCAGTTTGAATCTGGATGATGTAATGGTTGAAGTTTATGAGAAGATGAATCAGCTCATGGATGCCGGATATTTTGGCCTTTCGATCTATGACGAACAAAAGAAGGTGCTCCACTGCAAATATTCCATTGAAAAAGGAGTCTGGAATGCGCCCATCGATTTTACCATGGAGGATCCTTCTAATCTATCGGTTTATTCGATATTAAACAAAAAGGATCTCTTCATTCATGATATCGAAAAGGATATTGGACCCTTATTGGGAGATAAGGCGAAACCGAAACTAATTCGAGGTGATGTTCCGGAGTGTTGTATTTTCATTCCATTAATCAATAATGATGAAGTTCTTGGAATCATTACGGTGCAGTCCTTTACGAAAAACGCATATAGCGATTATCATTATAGTTTGTTTAAATCCATTGCTTCCTATTTCATCATTGCTTTGGAAAATTCTAGAAGTTATGAAAGGATCCAAAAAATTGTAGAGGCCAGAACAAGTGAAGTTCGATCCCAAAAAGAAATTATCGAGGCAAAAAACAAACATATTACGGATAGTATTAAATATGCTAAGAGATTGCAAGAAGCCATTTTACCACCTCAAAAATCCGTCGAGAAGTATGAAAAAACTTCTTTCGTTTTGTACAAGCCTAAAGACATAGTATCGGGTGACTTTTACTTCATGGAAGAACTTGAGGATAAGATTGTTTTTGGAGTGGTGGATTGCACAGGACATGGTGTTCCCGGAGCATTCATGAGTATAATTGGTTATAATGGACTTTATCAGATTGTTCGAGAAAAGGGTGTTTCAAAACCATCAGAAATATTGAATCAGTTGAATAGTCAGGTATTGAATATTTTAAGACAAACAGAAGAAAGTGAGTCCGTAAATGATGGGATGGATATCGCTATTTGTTGTTTGAATAAGAAAACACAAGTCTTGGAATTTGCTGGTGCCTTCAATCCACTTTATCATATTCGTGAGGGAGAAATTTCCATTTTCAAAGGTGATAAATACTCTGTTGGCTCGGTTAAAAGGTCAAGGATTAAAGAGTTTACCAATCACGAAATCAAATTGCAAAGTCAAGATCATATCTATATTTTCTCAGATGGTTATGCCGATCAATTTGGCGGACCAAAAGGGAAGAAATTCAAATATCAGGAGTTCAGAAAGCTGTTGGCTCAGAATTGTGATTTACCAATGGCTGAACAAAGAGACTTGCTAGAAAAATCAATTGAGGAATGGAGAGGGGAATTGGATCAGGTTGACGATATTTGTGTTATCGGAGTAAGATTTTAATATGTCAAAAAACAAAAGGTTTCTATTCTCATTTATATTCACTTTAATCGTCTTTGCCTTCCTTTGGATGTATAGCCAAAAAAACAACCAAATTGCTGATCTTAAGACTGAATTAGAGGATGCCCAACAGGAGTTGGAAGAAGTTAAAGGCGAGTACCAAGCTTGCAAAGGGGAGATTTTTCACAAGCAGAAACTTCTTGAAATGGAGAAAAGTAAATCCAATCAATTAGAGCAAAAATTAAAGGAAAAAACAGAGTAGTTAACTAGCTTGTTTTCAGCTTCTTGATTTGCGAAGTTTATCTTTTTTTCTTATTTTCAGTCGACCTTTAAGCCAGGTACATGACCAAAACAAAGAATTTAACTGTCCTAGACTCCTATGAAATGAAAGGGGTCTTTATCATGAATTTATTAGCAAATGGTATCGTTGAGATTCAGTTTGAAGAGGATTTCTTTGATATAAAAGTAGGTCACCTGATTGAAATTGAAGAGGGGATGCGCAAGCTCGGTAAAGGAAAGAAATTGCCTTTCTTTTTCAATAGTAAAGACTTTTTAAATGTGGATAAAGAAGCCATTCAATATTCCGAAAGTCCTGAGTCGGGTAAATTTACTTTAGCGAATGCTGTTTTGGTCGATAATGCAGCAAAAAAACTGATCTACAATTTCTTTTTTCGAGTTCGAAAACCACACACCTTAACAAAAGCTTTTAAAACAAAAGAAGACGCCTTCGAATGGCTGTTGTCTCTAGAAAACAACAGTTGAAGACGCCTTCACCTTGGTTACTCTTCCAGGAAGTTATAGACTGTCCCGTTTAATTTCACGATCACATTTCCTTTTAGACTTAAGACTTTATTCGTTTGTGCGTCATTTTTATCACTGATTTCAAAATATTCCTTGGAGTACTTCTTAATCACTTTAGCTTTTTTCTGATCTTCTTTGCTAATCTTAGATTCCACCCAAGTATTATTTTCTTTATAGAAAGTTCTTCCGGATAAATTCAAGATTCGGCTCTCTTCCATTTTATCCATGCTCAATCCCATATTACCCGGATCGCCTCCAGCAAATCCGTCTTCGAATTCCGCTCTTTTTAGTTCCGTGTATTCATTTTGTTCAAAAGACTGATTATTCATCAGCTTATTTTTATAAGTTCTAGTGGCATTGGCTTTTCCTCCTTGAACATCTTTTAATTGATCCAATTCTTCAGTTGCATTCAAAATATTCAGTCCTGAATTTCTGAAGTCGGTATTTTCTTTAGCTAGAAAGGCCGTGTATGGAGTCAGAATTCCGTGTTTGGTACTCAGTTTAACGAGTTCATCTACCAACTCCTTATTTTGACCATATAAATCAATTTGATTAATCAGATGACCAATTCGTTTAGAGGCCCAGAATTTTTCTACATACTCGTTTCCAATACTTTGTTCCGCATTTAAGAATTCAACAGGAAATTCGAATTTATGCGGCTTACCATTTACCTTTCCAGTCATGGTTAAAGTCGTCTTTCCCGTTACTTTATACTGACCAGCAAGCATAAGCTGTCCCCCTTGAAATAAATCTGGGATTGGATTCGGATAGTCTTGCTGAATTTTCATACTCGTAAACTGCAAACCAATATCGGTCAAAACGGGACTAGAAATTTGGGAGTACAAGCTACTAACAACCGTTTCAATGTCTTCATTTGGTTTTACATATTCAGTTAAAGCACCATTTTCAGAAGAGATTCGATCCAATAATCTGGAGTTCACATCGTTTCCAACTCCAAAACAAAAAATATGGGCATTGAATTTATTCGCTTCCTTGATGTTTGCAGCTATTTTAGATTCATTTTTTTCTCCTACCGTAGGTAATCCATCTGTAAGGAAAAGAATGTAATTTGGATTGCTATTGATGCTTTCCCAAGCATCCGATTCACTTTTTCGATTGCCGAATAGTTTCAATCCTTCTTGAAGAGCTAGATTGATGTTGGTGCCGCCATCATCTTTAATTGTGCTCACATATTCCAAAGCCTTCTTTTTGTTGCTTTCCGTAAATGGAACCATTCCGTTTGAGTAGACTTCATAATAGTCCGAATACGTGACGATATTGAATTTGTCTCCTTCATTTAGATGTTCCAATACATATTTTAAAGCATTTTTAGATTGAGCTAATTTTTGTCCCGACATGGAACCTGATTTATCCAAAACGAAAACGATATTCTTTCTTGTGATTTCTACTTTCTGATTTAAGGAAGGACTTGCAATCAAAAGAAAATAACCATGATCGGAATCCTTTGGTTGATAGGAGATTAATTGAGCCCCAATATTTTCATTGTTACTATTCCATTTTAATTTGAAATCTTCTTTTGGAATTGTGTTTTCTAAAGTTTTGATCACTTTAGCTTGATTATCTGTTTTACGGTCAATTCTCACATCATAAGTTGGACTAAAAATAGCTTTCAACCCATCTTTTGATTTCAGTAAAACTTCGATTTCGACGTTTTTTAAATTTCTCTGAGAGAATTTTTGAGTTCCCAATGGATAAGAATAGATATAAGATCCATTTCTTTTTTCTACTACTTGAGAATAGTTAACCGTAATTTTTCTTTCTTCACCGACTTTGATTGGAAAAACACTGGTTTTAAATAGGTTGTAACCTACAAATTCCATTAAAGCAGGATCTCGGTGTTGCCTCACAATCGATTCGTAAATACTTTTTGCTTCCTCTTTCTTTAAAAGTTTACCCGGGATTTCTTGTCCGTTTACCTGCATGGTAAAATCTTGAATCACAGTTTTTGCAGGAAGTGGAAAAAAGAACTCTACTTCCAGATCGTGATCCGTAGTATTTTTAATTGTTTGGGTTACTGTGGTTCTTGCAATATTGTTTTCGATGACGGCATTGATTTTAATTTTATGGACATCATAAGAATTGCCTAGAACATTTGATTTATTGGAGATTTCACTTGAGTTTAAATACATCTGTCCGAAAATGCTGGAGCTTATCAGTAAATAAAGAATTGAAAGAGAAAGTGTTTTCATGTTGCTGTTGTTTTTCTTTTCCGTACAACAGCTTTTCGAATCGGTTCAAAAAAATCAATTGAAAAAAATGGAAAGAGTTATATTTGTAACCATGGAAAACAAAAAATACCAATCTAAAGAAGAGATTATCGAATTATACAATTCACCTCTTTTAGAACTTATTTATAAAGCACAAACTGTACATCGGGAAAACCATAATCCAAATGAAGTGCAGTTAAGTTCCCTAATCTCCATCAAAACTGGAGGTTGTCCGGAAGACTGTGGTTATTGTCCGCAATCGGCAAAATATGCTACGGATGTGGATGCGCACAAGATGATGGAAGTTAACGAAGTTGTTGATCAGGCAAAAAACGCCAAAGCAAATGGAGCTTCAAGATTGTGCATGGGAGCTGCTTGGAAGAATATCAGAGACAATAGAGACTTCGATAAGGTGGTTCAAATGGTTCAGGAAGTGACGAATTTGGACATGGAAGTTTGTTGTACCCTAGGGATGATGACTGAAGACCAAGCGAAAAGATTGAAGAATGCAGGATTGTATGCCTATAATCATAATCTGGATTCCTCAAGAGAATTTTATAAAGACATTATTTCAACAAGAGAATATGATGATCGTTTAGATACGATTGACAATGCGAAAAAAGCAGGTATCACAGTTTGTAGTGGTGGAATTATCGGGATGGGTGAGTCTGTTGAAGACCGAATTGGGATGTTACAGACCTACCAAATGATGGATGCGCCACCAGATTCGATTCCGATCAATGCTTTGGTTGCAGTGGAAGGTACACCTTTAGAAGAGCAAAAACCCGTTCCGATTTGGGACATGATTCGAATGATCGCAACAACAAGAATTTTATTTCCAACTTCAGTTGTTCGATTATCAGCGGGAAGAACCCAAATGAGTAAAGAGGGTCAGGCTTTATGTTTTATGGCAGGAGCTTCTTCGATTTTTGCAGGCGATAAATTACTTAACACACCAAACCCGGAATATAACGACGATATGGAGTTGTTTAGTCTTCTTGGTTTAACCCCAACCAAACCATTTCAAAATGGTGAAAAACCAGAAGTTGGTGAGGATGAAGGTGTGAATGAAATGAAAAGAAAGAATCAAGAAAAGGAAGAGCGTTTGGCTGCTAGGTCAGTTCAGTTTAGTAAAGCTGGGGAAGATTTTAAGCCTAGAAAGTTTACCGAAATTGATTCAATTCAAGAGTAAACCTTGGAAAAATATTTACAAAAGTTAGAGGAAAGAAAAGCAAACGGTTTGTTTCGCAGTCTTTCCTCTTTTTCTTTAGAGGATTATACAGATTTCTATTCCAATAATTATTTGGGATTTGCTGATCTCGAGTTTGAGTCTGATCTGGACTATGTTTCCGCTACAGGATCTCGATTGATTTCTGGTAATTCTGAAATCTACGATTCCTGTGAAAATTATTTAGCCGAGTTTTTTGAAGCAGATGCTGCACTGATTTTCAATTCAGGTTATGATGCGAATTTGGGGCTTTTGTCGAGTTTACCTCAGAAAGGAGATACAGTAATCTACGACGAATTAGTACATGCTTCGATTCGGGACGGTATTCGTTTATCACATGCCAAGGCTTTTAAGTTTCAGCATAATTCGATTCTTGATTTAGAAAAGAAGTTGCAAAAAACGGAAGGCGAGGTTTTTGTGGTTGCGGAAAGTGTGTATTCCATGGATGGGGATTTTTCACCTTTGGAAGGTCTCGTTCAACTTTGCAAAAAATATAATGCCAAGCTTATTGTTGATGAAGCACATGCTGCGGGCGTATTTGGAGCTGGAGGCAGAGGTTTGAGTGTGAAGCATAATTTAGTTGATGACCTATTTGCCCGAGTTGTAACTTTCGGAAAAGCTTATGGAGCTCACGGAGCTATTGTTTTGGGCTCAAAAGAATTAAAAGAATACCTCGTAAACTTTGCTCGATCTTTTATTTACACAACTGGCTTGCCGAATCATTCAATAGAGAGAATTCAGCAAGTTGTACATCAGAGTAGATATGAAAATGAACTTCGAGTTAAGTTAAAAGAGAATATTCAATATTTTAAGCAGATGTTTGCTGAATCTGCCCAATATCAGATTTCATCAGATTCACCAATTCAAACCTTAATTTTTCCGGGCAATTCGGAAGTTAAAAAGATTGAAGAACGCCTTTTGAAAGAGGGGATTTTATGCAAGGGTATTTTGTCTCCCACCGTACCAGAAGGTAAAGAGAGGTTAAGGATCTCGATACATAGTTTCAATACAGAAGGGGAAATAAAAAAGCTCCATCGCCTAATTACCAGCTGAATTTTAAAGTAGAATTCTAGGGCTATCATGTAGTAGCGAGAACGATATAACTAAATTAGCGCAAAATCGTATGTAAGACTTATATATGAAGCAATTCAAACAAATTGGACTTATAGCGGGACCTTTAGCTTTTGTTCTGATCTTATTGATTGGAAATACTTCTTCGAGTCCAGATACATACAAAGTACTTGCCGTAGCATCCATGATGATTATTTGGTGGATTACGGAAACAGTTCATTTGGCTGTTACTGCCTTATTGCCCTTGATTCTCTTTCCAGCCCTGGGAATATTGGATTCAAAAGAACTGGCCAGTATGTATGGGTCCAAGATTGTTTTTCTTTTTATGGGTGGATTTATGATTGCTTTAGCGATGGAGAAATGGGATTTGCATAAAAGAATTGCTCTTCGAATCATCAATATGATTGGGATTTCACCAGTAAGAGTTTTATTGGGTTTCATGATTGCCACTGCGCTTTTGAGCATGTGGATTAGTAATACTGCAACTACCGTCATGATGATTCCAATAGTAGGGAAAGTCTTGAGTATTCTGCAGGATAAATTGCGGTTTGATCCTAAACAATTAAAGGCCTATTCCGTCATTTTATTGATCGCAGTTGCGTATTCAGCGAATATTGGTGGAACAGCGACATTGGTTGGAACTCCACCGAATGTGCAATTAGCGGGGATCATGGAGAGCCAGTTTCATCAAGAAATCGAATTTTCTACTTGGTTGGCGATTGGGATTCCATTTGCTGTTTTATTATTGACGCTCACTT
>JAUICI010000144.1 GCA_030427935.1 Bacteroidia bacterium
TAATCTTTGTATTCATCAATTGGGGGCTTACAAGAAATAATCAGGCTTGATATAGAGAGGAAAAATAGGAGTTTAAATGCTTTTGATTTCATGCGGATTACTTTTGATCATAAAGGTAAGAATTTTTGAAGGAGGCGGGATTGCTGATTTTCAATTTGAGTTATGAACAGTCAATTAACATAGGTTTTCCACAATTGTTAAAAAGTTAATTCATCCATAAACTGGAAATCCTTTATTTTAGTTCCTCATATAATCAAAAACCAGTTTAAACATGAAGATTTTCAAAGTTTTATTTCTTGGCCTAGGATTGGTGTTTTCATCAATAGCCATGGGACAAGGAGGGGAAGAGCTTACCCCGGAAGAACAAGCTTATCGTGATTCCATCATGAAAGTGAATGCAGACAATGCAAATATTGCTGCTTCCCAAGAAGCTTATAACAAAGGTGTGGCAGCTTTTAAGAATAAAGATTATGCTACAGCCTTAAAGCAGTATCAAATTTCAATTGACAAAGATCCAAATTTCACAGCGGCTCTATACAACAAAGCTGTATGTGAAGTTGAGATGCAAAAATTTGGTGATGCGGCTAAAACACTAACCAAAATGATTGAGATCAAACCTGGTTATTTCAAGGCTTATTTCCAAAGGGGAAGAGCTTATCAAGGCAAAGGAGATTATTTATCAGCTGAAAAAGATTATGAAAAAGCGATTAGTATCAATCCAAAATCCTATAAAGCCTATTATAATTTTGGAACTCTGAAATACTTACAAAATGATTTCAAGGGCGCTATTAAAATGTATGATAAATCCATCGAATTGAATTCAAAATTTGCTTATGCATACAATGATAGAGGCTCATGTAAAAGAAAGTTAGGAAAGTTTCAAGAAGCGGTTACGGACTATGAAATGGCGGCAAAAATGAATCCTAAAATGGCATTTGCTCTTAACAATGTTGGAACTACCAAAAAGAAGATGAAAGATTACGAGGGGGCTTTGGAAGCATTTAACCGAGCGCTTTCCGTTGATTCAAAATTTAAAGAAGCCTATTCCAATAGAGGATCGACAAATATTGCTCAGAAAAGGTATGAGGATGCGAAGAAAGATTTAGAAAAATGTATTCAAATCGATCCGAAATATATTCCAGCTTACAGTAAGTTATCATGTGTTTATTTTAACCTTGAGGATTATAAGAAGGCTGAAGAAATGGCTACGAAGGCAATCAACATGGATAAGAAATATGCCAATGGATATGTGAATCGTGGAATTGCTCGTGAAAGATTGAGAAATCAAGCGGGTGCATGTCAGGATTGGGAAAAAGCAAAAGATCTTGGGTCTGAGCTAGGGAAAAGCTATTATTCAAACAACTGTAACTAAGAAATCATGAAAATATATAAATTATTAACACTGGCTCTGGGAATCATGTCTTTCTCAACGTTTGCGCAAAATGTTGAGTTTAAAGCCGGAAATTTTAAAGACAATAAAGATGAATTCAAAGCTGCTGTTGCGGCGATAAAAGAAGGTGATGAAGTTTTTGAACTAGCGAATCAAGATTTATTTAAAAATGTGGATGCGCGTGTAAATTTCAAGAAAGCCCTTGCAAAATTTGAAATTGCTCAAAAGTTAAATCCGAATAATGCGGAGAACAATTTGAAAATTGGAGTTTGTCTGTATAATTCCACTAACCCACATAAATCTTTTCCTTACATCGAGAAGGCTTATGAATTGGACAAAGCATGTCATGATTTCATGGATTACTACTATGGAGCAATGATGCAGTTAAAAGGGGAGTATGCTACAGCATCAAAGCATTTTAAAGCTTTTCAGGTAAACTATAAAAGGGCTGATGATTATGCTTCTTTTGTACAACAGAGAATTAAAGAGAATGGTCGAGCTCCAGGAATTCAAAAGGAAGCTGTTCGATGTTGGGTGGACAATGTCAAAGAAATCAATTCGAAATACGATGATATTGCGCCTTCTATTACAACAGACGGGGCTGAAATCATTTTCTCTTCGAATAGACCAAATGGACATGATCCGGATGAAGTAGGTGATTATGATTATGATATTTACACAACTTCTTTGAATGATGGAACTTGGGGGAAACCAGTAAAAGCAAAAGGTGCTGTCAATTCAAATTCAGATGATGTTTCCAATAACCTTTATTTCGATGGAACGAAAATGTTATTGCATAGAGAAGTTGATGGACAAACAGATTTGTTTGAGTCAAATTTAACTGGAGCAAACTGGAGTAATCCAACTAAACTTCATGGCAATATTTCGTCCAAGAAATACGATGAGAAATATGGTGCATACGGTTCGGATGATGTAAAATTATTTTTCTCAAGAAATACGCAAACGGGCGCAGGATACAACATTATTTTCTCTGGATTACGAGATGCCGTTAGAATGGATTACGGAGTTGCTGCTCCAGCCTCAAATAATTTCAATTCAAAATTTGATGATGGTCCAGTTTATCAGGCCATCAATGGAGAGGTTATGTACATTTGTTCGAAAGGACAAGGTTCCATGGGAGGTTATGATATTTTCAAGTCTGTTTATGAAACTGGGAAATGGACAGATCCTGTGAATATGGGCTACCCAATTAATACACCTTACGATGACTTTTTCTTTGCAATTACAGCAAACAATAAATTCGCCTACATTGCCTCTAACAGAGAAGGTGGAGAAGGTGGATTCGATATCTACAAGGTAACTTTCTGGGGACCTGAAAAAGAGTTTGCAATCGAAACAGAAGATTACTTATTGGCTTCAATTGCAAATCCAATTTCTGATAATCAAATCGAAGGATCGGTTGACGTAAATAAAGTTTCCATGACCGTTTTTAAAGGGAAAACAATAGATCACTTAACAAGAAAATCTGTAGAGGCAGAGTTGGAGATCGTTGACAACAAAACAGGAAACATCATCAAGACTTTTAAATCAAATTCAGCCACTGGTAAATTTCTAATTTCATTGGAAGCCGGAAAGAATTATGGTATTGCTGTAAAAGCAGATGGCTACCTATTCCATTCGGAGAATTTTGATATTCCTGATGGATCAGCATATAACCTTGTGAACAAAACGATTGAACTGAAAAACATCAAGGTGGGGTCAATCATCGCTTTAAGAAATATCTTTTTTGATACCGGAAAGTCTACTTTGAGACCAGAATCTAACGCTGAGTTGGATCGATTAGTGAAGTTGATGAAAGATGTGAGTAATTTGAAAATCGAGATTGGTGGACATACGGACAACCAAGGATCTGCCAAAATGAACCAAAAACTGTCTGAAGATAGAGCAAAAGCGGTAATGAATTATCTGGTAGGTAAAGGTATCGCAGGTTCAAGAATGACTTACAAAGGCTACGGAATGGATAAGCCTGTTGCAAGCAATTCAACTTCTGATGGAAGACAACAGAATAGAAGAACCGAAATGAAAATTACAGGAAATTAGGAATCACGTTTATTCCTTTGTGTGGACCCTGACAAGCAGTGCTTCGTCAGGGTTTTTTTATGATTTAACATTTCATTAAGAATTTTTGGTCTGCTATTTGAACTTCTTCTATCGAACCATAAATTTTTAGATCATGAAAAATAGAGGAATTTTAATGTTGGTAGTGTGTGTGATTTCTCCTGCTTTATTCGGTCAAACTAAAGAAGGTAAGGCAGAATTGAAGAAAATTAGTTTACTGGTTAAAGCAAAAAAGGAAATTGTAGTTCCGATTGAAAAACCAGATGATTATTCAGTTGTGAAAGAAAGGAAAATAGCAAAGGCAAAAGAAGTGAAATTTGATAAACCTTTGAGAGATCCGAAAAAGCAAAAATTCATTGCTCGAGAGAGATTGAGAAAGTAAAATAAAGAACCCTGACGAAGCCTAGCTTGTCAGGGTTAATTTTGAGTTCAATCAATTTTGTATTTGTTAATCGCAGTTAATACTCTTTCTGATTGATCGCTCTCATTTAAATGATGAAGTGAGAACGTCCATTCCATAAAAAGAACCTATATTTTACCTAGATACTCGGCTTTTACCCAACCACGACTATCCTTATTCACTTGAATTTCCATCCAGTCGTTTTCTGTTTTTAGAATTTCAACCTTTGTGCCTTCATGAAGAGGGAAAGACTCTTCCGATCCTTCTGTAGGCGCATTTAATACCTGAATTCGGGGTTCCAATACAATGGCTTCACTACTTTCAGTTAAATAGCTTTTATGCATGGAAGCAAATACAACAAATGTGACCAAACAGATAAAACCTACAATGCTGACATAAAAGCTGATTTGATGCGTCGTATCATTTTTGGAAACGAAGAATAAATACAAGGAGATGCCTAGAAATAAAGCAATGATAATGGATAAAATCGACCAAAAATTGGGGCTCTTTTCATAGACAAAAGCTTTCACAAATCCGACACTTTTAATGTCCACTTCGAATTTGTCCTTTGCTAGATTGTAAGCATAATTCAAATTTTCAATTACTTGGGCATCTGAAGGTTTGATTTTTCTGGCTTTTTCCCAATATAAAATCGCTTTTCCTAATTGATTAGTTCTAAAATAGGTGTTTCCCAAATTGTAAAATACTACATAGGAATATTGTCCCTCTTCAAGTATTGATTCATAAACAACTAGGGCTGAGTCATAGGATTCATTAGCATAAAGTTCATTGGCTTCTTCGTATTTCTCCTGACTCCCCAAAAGAGTAAAAGACAATAGAATAAACGATATAAAACTGATTGCTTTTATCATTTGATGCCTTTTTGAATTTGATTAATACAAGTTTCTGCTTTGGCAATTAAGTCCTCATTCCCCTCTTGATCAATTGGCGCATACCTTGCCATTTGACACTGGTCGAGAATTTCAAAAACAGTTCCACCAATGGATTCCTCGAGTCCGTTTTCTTTAAAAACATCTTGGATTTTTGTCCTGTTCATGTCCGTTAGGTCCAAATTCAATTTATTCTTTAAATAAGAGATCATTGATAAATGCAGTTCTTCATAAAACTTATCATTGTCACCTGCTTTCAGACTAGTACGCGCATTTTTAAGGACTTTAATCGCCATTTTTGAAGCTTGTCTACGGTTTGAACTAGCAATTTCTTCCTCACTTCGATTTCGTTTTTTTCTGATAAGTAAAATGATGATTCCACTCAGGAATAGAGGGATACCTAAGCCAAACCAATAAATGATTTCCCCATACAGAAAGTCCAATGGATGGTAAGCAGTATACGCATCACGAGTAATAAAGCGAATATCTTCCTTTGCTTCGATTTTTTGTTTCACCTTATTCTTTTCCTTTGAATTGTTCTTTGCAGCAGATAGAACCCCGCCTTTTACTTCTATGGCGAAAGAATCTGTTATCGCAGTTTCGTATGTTCCCGAACTAGGATTGAAATAGTCCAATTTAAAGGGGCCTAAAGTATATTCACCTCTTGTGTTTGCTCGAATAACAAAATTATATTCAAGTGATCCTTTAGCTCCTTCAGCCGTTACTTCTGTTTTGTCAATTACTTCCGGATCACCATAAATTTCGAAATCAGGAGGAAGGTCGACAAAAGGCTGTTCTAATAAATGGGTATTTCCTTTTCCTTTGATTTTTATTGTCAGATCAAAAGCTTCTCCAGCTTCAATTTTGTTTTTACCGATTTCTGCTGAAATACTGAAATTACCCACAGCTCCATTGAAATTTTTCGGTTTATCCGGTAATTCTTTGATCGTCACTTTTGGAGAATTGGAAACTAAATTATCACTGTAGGATCTAAAAAAGTCAACCTGAGCAATTCCCTTAATTTTAAATGGAGTTAATTTGAGCTCTCCAGTCTCTAAACCAAATAATACAACACGCTTAATTTCTATGGTTTGATATCGTTTCCCATTAATTGTTTCCGTGCCAATTTTTGCATTCTGTGTTTTTAAGATATCATAAATCGTTTTAGCCTGGAACCCATCGTAAGCACCGGGTTCATAGTCTGTGATATCTTCAAACTGAAATCGGCTATAAATTTTATAAACCGCTTGAATGGGTTCTCCTAGGTATGCTGTTGATTTTGAGACAGAAATTCGCGCAAACATGGGTTTATCAGGATAATTGCTTCCACTTTCTCCTTTCACCACCTTAACGGTTATTTCCTTTGACGCGTATTTTTTAGTTCCAAATGTTACCGAAGAAGGCTCGAATGTATAGGTTCCTGTTTTCTTGGGTTTTAATCTAAATGAAATGGTAATCACGAAATTGGAAGTCGTTCCATTTGGCCCCATTTGAAAAGAGGAATTCTGAAATTGACTCGGGGGACCCATCATTTCAAATCCTTCAAATTTTGGATAAGATAGTTTAGGCTTACCACCATTCGTAGGTGGGTTTATAATCTTCAGATTGTATTCGATATACTGATTCACACTGATTTCCTCAGCAGACACTTCCGCCTGAACCTCAGTCTGAGCATATCCGAATACACTCAGGATTAAAAACGATATGAAAAGTAAATTCTTCAAATTACCAGTCTTTCTTGGAGTTTACAATGACTTTTTTCTTTTTGTCTTTGTCATTCTTATCGGCTTTTTTCTTTGTTGCCGCATCCGCCTTGTTTACATCATTTAATAACTTCTCAGCTTGCTTTGGGTTCATTCCCGAAGGCTGATTCTTTTTATCCTTATTTCCATCTTTGTTTTGATCTTTTTGATCTTTTTGATCTTGTTTGTCCTTATTGTCTTTGTTTTCGTCCTTTTTATTCTCTTGATCGTCCTTGTTTTGATCCTTATTTTGGTCTTTATTCTGATCTTTATTTTGATCTTTTTTGTTCTTATCTTGATTCTGTTTTTTCTTTAATGCATAGGCAAGATTGTATCTAGTTTCTTCATCCGTTGGATTCAATCTCAAGGCATCTTTATATGCATCGATAGCCTCATCAAGTTTGTTGTTTTTCATGTAGGAATTCCCCAGATTATGAAAGGCTTCCGCTTTTTGGTTTTTATTTTCAGCGAGATTCACAGCTTCTTTGTAATTCGAAACGGCATCATCGTATTTTTTTAGTCTATAGGTCGCATTACCTGAATTATAAACTGCTTTTAAGTTTGCAGGATTTTTTCCAATCGCAGCTGCATAGCTTTCCAATGCCTTATCAAACTGATTTTGATTGTAGAATTTATTACCCTTGGCAATATCTACTTTTTCATCTTGGGCCTTTGTCAAAAAGCAAATGAAAATGGCTGATATGAATAGAATTATTCTCATTTGTTTATTTTTTCTAAATAGGTAAACCACTTCTCCGGAATTAAAAAGTCCAATAGTAGAAAGAAGAAACCAATCAATAAAAAGATACCAAATCGATCTTCTGTGACTTTAAATTCACTTGTATCAATCTCACTTTTTTCAATTTCATTCAAGGTTTGAATAAAACCACTCAAATCTAAATAGCGTTTGTCTGCTTGAGCATAAGTTCCTCCACCAGCTTCAGCAATACCCTGCAACATGTCAGGGTTGATTTTTGAAATTACGGTATTTCCTTCAAAGTCTTTTTTATAGCCTCTTTTGATCCCATTTTCATAATTCGGAATTGGTGCTCCTTTAATGGTTCCCATACCAACTGTGAACACATACATGCCATCTTCTTTTGCTAACTGAGCCGCACCTATGGCATCGTCTTCGTGATTTTCTCCATCCGAAATTACAATGATAGCTTTATTGGTTTCTTTGTCTGAAAAGGATTTTTTTGCCAAATCAATGGCAGATCCAATTGAAGTTCCTTGTGCCGTTGTCATTCCCGGAGAAACATCCTTAAGAAATCTTTTGAAGGCATTGTAATCTGTCGTCATTGGGATATGGACAAACGGATTTCCGGCAAATACAACTAAGCCTACCTTATCCCCGTGAAGCTTATTCAATAATTCGGAGATTGCCATTTTCGCTACTGTCATTCGATCCATATTTCGATCCAAATCTTTTACAAGCATCGAGTTGGAAACATCCAAGGCAATCACAATTTCAATTCCCATGGCTTGTCCCTTCATTTTCTTTTCTCCATACTGAGGATTAGCAAGAGCGATAAAAAGAAGTGCAATACCTATTCTGAAAAAGAAATATTTAATGAAACTGTTAATCGAAGACGATTTATTCACGAAACGAGAAAGGAGCCTCGAATCAGCTACATTATTGATGAGTTTGTTCTTAAAATAGTAGATCAAGAGATAAGCAATCGGAATGATAGCGGTGAAGTACAAATAGCTTATCGCTTTCTCATACTGATACTGAAATAAGATGTTTTCATTTAAAATTACCTCCTCCGAATTACTAAAATGATTGTCAAGCCAGAAAAATGTTACCCATACAAGAGCCTCTAGAATCAAAATGGCGATTGCTAGCACTTTTAGATTATATGTGTAATTCTTATTTTCCATTATCTAATCGACCTAAAAACGGTGTTTGTTAAGGTGAAATTCAGTAACAATAAGAGTATTCCATAAAGCAAGAAACCATGAAATCTTTCAGGAGGATCTACTTTGTATTCCAGAACTTTTGTCCTCGATTTTTCCATTTCATCAATTTCATTAAAAATTTCAGCGAGTTTATTTTCGTCTGTTGCCCGGAAATATTGCCCACCCGTTGATTTTGCAATGTACTTTAACAGTTCTTCATCAATTTCAACTTTCACCCTTTGTTTTACGGTTCCAAACGCGGTCGGAACGGGCATGATTGCTGTTCCATTTGTTCCAACTCCAATGGTGTAAACACGGACCCCGTATGCTTTAGCAATCGAAGCTGCGGTTTTTGGGTCAATTTCTCCTCCTGAGTTCACTCCATCCGTAAGCAGAATAATCACTCGACTCTTTCTAGTTGTATCTCTTAGGTTATTTACAGCTACTGCCAATCCCGTTCCGATTGCAGTTCCTCCATCAATCAAACCGGACTTCACCTCTCTAAATAATTCACGAAGCACGGCATGGTCATTCGTTAGGGGGCATTTTGTATAGGATTCCCCCTCATAAACAACAAGTCCAATGCGGTCATTTGGTCTTGAATTGATGAAATCTAAACCTACTTTTTTTCCTGCTTCAAGTCTATTTGGTTTAAAATCTTCTGCCATCATGGATCCGGATACATCCATGGTAATCATGATATCGATTCCTTCTTGGAATTTTTTGGAATATTCTTCTGCGTCCATGGGGTCTTGTGGTCGTCCCATTGCTACAATGATACCTGCAAAACCTAAAACTAAAAAGGCAAAATTTAAATATTTTAGATAGGGAAGGGCTTTAGACAAAAAATCATCAGTTATTAAGTTCTGGTTACTACTCAAGGCTACAGATCTTTTAGGATCTAATGTCTTGTATATATAATAGGCGATAATCGGTATTAGAATAATCAACAACCAAAGCGCTTCTTTTTCAGCAAAAGCGTAATTCCAAAAATCGATATTGAATTTTACATCATTCATTTAGGAGATTTCTGAATTTGAATCGGGTTCATTATCATCTTCTTCTAAAGCGATCTCTTCTGGACTCATTTTGGTATGTCGAACGAATTCTTCAGCCTTAAACAGAGCATTTTCGTTGTCCATTTCACTCGGTTTCATTTTGGCAAACTTTACCAAGTCAGAGGTTTCTAAAACTTCTCTAAGCGCGTACTTATCGTCAGGCGAAATATTGGTGTATTTCAGTCTGTTGATAATTTCATTTGAGGTTAATTCAAGTGCTCTGACATCAAAACGATCTTCAAGATATACCCGGATAATTTCGGTAATTTCAGAGTAATATTCCTTTTCCTGTCCTTTTTTGATGTAATCTTTTTTCTTCAAGCTGCTTAGGCGTTGTAAAGCAATTTGATGTGCAGGTAGCTTTGCTTTTACCTCGATCACTTCTTGTTTTTTGCGGAA
>JAUICI010000145.1 GCA_030427935.1 Bacteroidia bacterium
CGCATGGTATGTGTATTGTAATTTTTTTGAAGAGCTGGATCCATGCCATTTGGTAAGGCATTTGGATTCACTGCTTTATTTCTTCGAAGTTTATTGGGTACGATATAATGTTTCTTATTGGAAACTTCATTGTTCTCGTATTCAATGTCTGTCAGCTTTGGACTTACAGCAAAACCAGTGGCTGTAGCTGAATAAACTTCTTTTGTTCCTTTTTGAGCAAGTAGGGAGGTTCCTAAGCATAAAAATGCCAAGCACAAAGTAGTCTTTTTCATAAAATCACAGTTTTCCTCAAAAAACGCAATTTTTTAGGACTAAAGCAAGTCGAAAATTATTTACTCTTGAAAACTCAAATCAGATGCACGCAGATTAATTTACTCTTCTTTGATCTCTTCTCGGTGTCCGTTATGATCTCCATCATGGTGGTAATATTCCGGCTCATAATCCTTCCCGTCAATGATTTCTTCAAGTCCCCAAATAATTTCTTTGAGCATATAAGGTTCTCCCTTCGCCTCTTTAGACTTCAATGCTTCCTTGGCAGCTTTCACAACCTCATCTCCCTTCATCGATTTTTTATCGGCACTCAAGGCTTCGTATTTTTTTATCAATTTGTTGATTCTGTCTGAATAAAACTGATATCTATTTTCATTCCTTTTCAGTTCGTTTTTTACATAAAGATTATTAATGGCATTCATGAAAGTGATGTAGACATTTTGCTTTTTGTCAATCATTTCCAACTTACCTGAAGCCGAAAGTTGTTTGTCATTTGGATTGGACATGATAACCAATCGATCAAAAGTCGAGCGCATGAAATCATAAAAAGTATACTCGCTATACCTATTCGATTCTTCTGCTAATTGATTGAAGAAAGTCTGAATTCTCGCATCAACATAAAAATTCGAATTCACATCTAGATTGTGACCTTCATAAAATTTACCTTCTTTCAGATTAGCCAACATATCGAAATCGGTGGATAGAATCATTCTTTCCTCATTCATATGGATTCCCATACCGGATTTAAGATCTCGATTTGGAGGAATCATCAAGTATCCATCTTTTTCTGATAGGAGGTTTTCTCTTTTCATGATATTCTGAATCTTCTCGAAGAACTTGTAATTATTGAGTCCGATAACAATGGTAAACTCAGCGTATTCTGTTTCCTCTTTGCGGATGACATCTTCCATTTCAAAGTCTTCATTATAGCGACTCGATTTGTATTCAGTAATTCGAGATTCAATTCCGTTAAATGACATCAATACATCACCTGAAACCAATTTTGAAATAGCATCTTCGTCTATCAAAGTTTCTATGATTTCGACCATATCGTTCAAAGACGCATCCGAGATCATGTTTCCTCCGAAAGAATGAACCATTGATTTTTTGATCCAGTTGTAATAGGCTTTAGGGTTGATCGACATAAAATAAATAGCCATTCGGTCTTTTGGAATGTATTTTAAAAAATCTTTTTTGAGAGTTCTGCCTTGAGTAATCTCGAGGATGTCGTCTTGAATATCCTTTTCGAAATTCATTTTCATCTCCATGTTAAGCGCTCCTTTATCCATGGAAAAGTCGGCTGCTTGGTAGCCTTCAAAAGTTGAAAACACATTTGAAAATTGTCTAAACTCACGATCATCAATTGTTTTCGCAAGCTGACTGTATAATTTATTCATCCAAAAAGTAACCTCATTGGTTTTATCGAAAAGTTTAAAACAATCCGTTTTACTGAATGGCTTTGGATTGTTTTTAAGGAGCCCAAGAGTTCTTTCAATTGCCATCAAACCTTCTATCGCATCTCTTTGTTGGTATTCATACTCGTAATCACGAATCTCCTCGTAATAGACTTCCATCAAGTATTCTAAATTCTCTCTTCTATACTGTCTGTTCAAGTCAGCAAAAATGAAAGACACCGTCCCTTTTCCTAGAATTGCCTGATCACTTCTTCCGGATTTGATTAAAGTATAACCAGAACCTTTGTAATCCTTGATCATGTCCATGTTTTTGGATTGTCTTGCAAGGAATTCGTAGAACATTTTTTCATTGGCAACGTGCGCATGAACGGAGAAATAAGAACAGCTATCCGTCAGGTCAACGGAAAACATGAATGGCTTAGCCAAATCGATACCCATTCCCGTTAAGGATTTCATGTCCATGTCTTCAGCTAACTTCTTCCACATATCATTCTTCAAGACCTTTTTATGGGAATAGATTTTATCCATTTTATCCAAATTAAACTGGATAGCAAATTCGGCATTGTGGGGAATCCGATCGAACAAATTCTGCGCGTTATTGAATTGAGTTGCTAGTAGAATGATGAAGAGTAGTGTTAATTTTTTCATTTTATTTCAGTTTTACTTGACAATTGATGGTCGAGGGTTTTTTCATGAGTTGGGCTGCCGAGCATTTCGTCAACACAGCCTTTCCGTTTTTGGAGATTTTTGTAGCCAAATTTGAAACGGATAAGACTTGATTCGGAAATCGAGCAAGAATCATGATTTTTCCTTCGGTAAATTGGTTTTCTTTTAAAAAAGTATTTCTCGCAAATATATTGGTTTTCGGGTCTTTTTCCCTCCTTTCGAAAACTTTGTTCTCAAAACTATAGGCTTCAATCAAGGGAACTTTTTCCTTTCTTTTAAAATTGTAAATTTCGGTATAGACCTTATTCAAAGCATGAACATCCTTGAAAGATCCAGTGATTTTGAAAATGTAATATTCGAAATCAGCGGTACAAGAGGCTTTCGAAATCCCCTCAATCTTGTTGAGTTTGCCTTGTAGCACATTTAAATCTGCTCGAATTTCATCTTCAGAAGGGATTTTGAATTTACCAATGGAATCTAATTTGATGATATTATCCAAAGTAAATTTATATTTTCCCAGGTTGATTTTATAGGAAAATGTTTTTGAACCATTTTCATTAAAATTGATCTCTTCAATGATGTCGAAACAGGAATGTAAACCAAAGGATAGTAATATGATCAATAGGTATTTCACAGTCCAAAAAACTTTCTTTTTAACACGACAGGTCTTTTCATCTCGAAGTATTCTGAAATCGAATTCTTCTTTAACCTTTTCATCAAACTGTATGCCCCATTTTTCATTTTATACTCCAATTCCTTTTTGAATAAGGGAATAATGGCTAAAAAAGTAATTTCCTGTTCTCCGTTTTTAAGCGCTTTCAGTTGCTCTTCCAATAAAACGGGTTCGATTAGCATGAAGTGATCCATTTCAGTGTAAATGGAAATGGTGGGTTCTTCGCTTACATTTGGGAAGGTGTGTCCCGCTCCAATCCAGGATTTCTTCTCTGTAACCAAACTCGCTATTTTCTTCAAAACTAATTGAACATCCATTCCTCTGTACTCCCAGGTTTCGGGATTAAAAGCCTCGTCCAACAAAAGAATTAATTCAGCTTGGGATTTTGACTCCAAACCTTTCGGAACTTCCATTTGAAAATTGGATAAACCAGAAGTAAAAACGAGAGTCATTTTAGGTTCCAAAACGTAAGCCAAAGCATGCGCTTCAATTTGATTCTTTTCATCTATGGAAATCGAATGGGTTTTGTCGAACTTGAATCTCTTTTTGATCTCTTCCTGCACGGTCCAATTTTTCCACAAAAGTAAGGAATCAATTGATTGAAAAAAGATAATTCTTTAGCTTCGCGCCAAATCTAGGGGATGTCAGACAAAACAAGTATCATAATTCTTGGGTCAACTGGTTCAGTGGGCAAGCAAACATTGGAAGTAGTGGATCAAATGTCTGATCAGTTTGAAGTCTATGCTCTAACAGCTAATTCAAATGCAGATTTACTCATCGAACAAGCCAAAAAATTTCTACCGAACACGGTTGTAATAGCTGATGAAAGCCAATACGATAAAGTTCAAAATGCTTTATGGGAGGACGACATTAAAGTGTATGCAGGTGGGGCCTCATTGGCTCAGATCGTAAGCACTTCTGAGGTTAAAATCATTGTGAATTCGCTTCTTGGTTTTTCAGGACTTTTGCCCACAATTGAAGCCATTAAATATGGGAAAAGAATTGCGCTTGCGAACAAAGAGAGTCTGGTTGTGGCAGGACCCTTGATTGCCGAATTATTAAAAAAATACCCGGCTTCCATTATACCAATAGACTCTGAGCATTCCGCCATCTTTCAGTGTTTAGTTGGTGAAATGGACAATCCCATCGAAAAAGTTTATTTGACGGCTAGTGGAGGGCCATTCAAGGGGAAAAGTGTTTCAGAATTGGAAAATATTTCGGTAGAAGAAGCGATCAATCATCCCAATTGGAATATGGGGGCTAAAATTTCGGTGGATTCGGCGACCTTGATCAACAAAGGTTTTGAATTGATTGAAGCAAAATGGTTGTTTGGTTTGAAAGAAGATCAAATGGAAGTTCTCATGCATCCAGAGTCCATCATTCATAGTTTGGTTCAATTTGCTGATGGTTCGGTAAAAGCCCAAATGGGAGCACCAGACATGAAAGTGCCGATTCAATATTCCTTGACTTATCCGAGCAGAGCTCAGACGAATTCAAAGCGCATTGATTTTTTAAGCCAGCCTTCTTTACATTTTGAAAAAGTAGAGATCAATAAATATCCCAATCTCGGATTATCGATCCGAGCCATGAAAGAAGGGGGTAACTCTCCTTGTGCTTTAAACGCGGCGAACGAAATTGCTGTTCAAGCCTTTCTTCAAAAGAAAATTGGATTTAATCAGATTGCAAAAATCAATGAAAAGGTGATGGAAAGTATTGAATTCAATAAGAATCCCGATCTGGATGCTTTGATACTTACCGACCAAAATGCAAGAGACTTAGCTGTAGGTCTTATCTGATCTTAGCAAAATCATCCGCTGTTGTTCTCACGATCAAGCGATAAGTTCTACTATCATTTCTTTCTAACACTTTTCCTAGTCCCTTACCGAAATAGGTCTGCATGAATGCCGGGGTCTGCTGATGCTGTTTGTTTTTAATATCCACTATTGAAAGGCGTAGCGAATCATTAAAAATCATCACGGGTGTTTTTATGTCAGCTTCAATCAGTGTATCTGTTCGATCAAACTTTCGATTCATTTCAATCACATTGATTAAGGAATCATTTATTGGATAATCATAGGAAAGTTTTGCTACTAAGTCTTTGCTTTCAGGGAAAATTTGACCTGAAGTGATTTTGCTTTCATAGCTCACTCGACCAACCATCATATTTGCTTTCACCAATTCGATATTTCGGTCAATTACCCAATAACTCATGGTTGAAACAGGCTCCATTTTCATCGTATATCTCGACACAAAAAAGTGGTCCGCTCCATCCATTTCCTTGTAGACTACGCGCTCAACATATTGATCATCTGGGTTCTTTGTATTTTGGTATACATACATGTAAACCGTCGTGTCTTTCGGATAAAAATAATCCAATACGGCTGGCATTTCAGCTGATTCAGAGTCTTTTGATTGCGACTTCTTAGAATCTGATCCATTTTCAGATTGACAAGAAAAGATGAAAGTCAACAGAAGAAGAAATATTGAAATTTTTTGCATGCTTATTTTTTTTCGAAATCAAAAATAACTCTTTGTTCCAAAAGATAACGAATACTTAACGTAAGAATAGGGAATATCAATATATTTGTGGTTTTTAGAAACGAACAGAAGAATTTATGAGTTTAGTTACAGTGGGGAGTGTCGCCTTTGACGCGATTGAAACACCATTCGGAAAAACAGACAAGATTGTTGGTGGAGCGGGAACGTATATAGCCTATTCTGCATCTTATTTTACAAAGAATCAAAAGATTGTATCGGTGGTTGGGGATGATTTCCCTGAATCAACCATGAGTGACCTTTCGAAGAGGGGTGTGAATTTAGAGGGACTACAAATCAAAGAAGGTGAAAAATCCTTTTTCTGGTCAGGAAAATACCATAACGATTTGAACTCAAGAGATACATTGGTAACCGAATTGAATGTATTGGAAACCTTTGATCCAATTGTTCCAGAATCTTATCAAGACTGTGAGTATTTGATGTTGGGGAATTTAACTCCTTCTGTTCAAAAAACTGTAATCGAAAGATTGCACAAGCGTCCAAGATTGATTGCAATGGACACCATGAATTTCTGGATGGACGTAGCTTTGGACGATTTAAAGGAAACATTGAAATTGATCGATGTATTGATCATTAATGATGAAGAAGCTCGACAATTGTCAGGAGATTATTCTCTAGTGAAAGCGGCGAAAACGATCATGGACATGGGACCAAAATATTTGATCATCAAAAAAGGAGAGCATGGAGCTTTATTGTTCGGTGAGCAACAAATTTTTCATATCGCAGCATTGCCGCTAGAAGAGGTTTTTGATCCAACTGGGGCGGGAGATACTTTCGCAGGTGGATTCATGGGATACCTTGCACAATCGGGAGAAGTGAACTTTAATGAAATGAAGAAAGCGATCGTTGCAGGATCTGCAATGGCTTCTTTTTGTGTAGAAAAATTTGGAACTGAAAAGCTTGAGAATCTTACTCAAGACGATATAACTGCCAGAATGAATCAGTTTAAGGAATTAACTCAATTCGATATCTGATCACATTCTGGGTAAAACAGAAATGATGGACAAAAATGCAATTTTAACAAGACTTGAAGAGTTAAAGGATCTTGAATTTACGATGGAATTGAATCAGGAATTTTCTGAATTGAGTCAGAAATTTCAGGATTTAATCAATGATGAAGATGATTCCAAAAGTGATGATTCTGATGAAGACAAATCCGAAGAAGAAATTGCAAAGGAAAAAACCATTGATGAAACTAAGAATGCGGAGCTTGAAAAATTTAAAGAGTGTTCAGAGGCATTCAAAGCCAAACGAGCAGAATTCTTTAAGGCTCGGGATGAGGAAGAAGCCAAAAATCTCGCCGCAAAAAATGATATCATTAAAGAATTAGAAGACTTAGTTCGCAGTGAAGAGAATATCGGAAAAGCTTTTGGCCGAATCAAGGAAATTCGTGATAAGTGGACCGAAATTGGAAGTGTTTCCAAGAAAGTCCATCATGATATCCAGCAAAAATATAGTCAGCTTGTAGAGGAATTTTACTACAATATCAATATTTACAAAGCCCTTCAGGAAAACGATCTTAAGAGAAACCTTCAAAGAAAGAAAGAGGTCATTGAATCTCTAGCGAACCTATTGAAAGAAGAAAGCATGAAGGTTGTAGAGGGCGAATTGAGATTTCTTCAGAATGAATGGGAGAATATTGGTCCGACCAGACAAGAAGATTGGGAAGCGGTAAAAAATGAATATTGGGACAAAGTAAAAGCGCTTTATGCGAAGATCAAGGACTTTTACGAGTCCAGAAGGGAAGAGTCCGTAAAAAATCTTGAGCTAAAAGCTGAGCTGATTGAAAAACTGAAACAAGTTTTAGAAAGAGCTCCTGAAGTTCACAAACATTGGGAAAAACAAACTCAAAAGGTTTTAGAGATTCAGAAAGAATGGAAACAGATTGGTTTTGGTCCTAGAGAAGAAAATGAAAAACTTTGGAAGGAGTTTAGAGCGATTTGTGATGATTTCTTTGATAAGAAAAGAGCTTATTATAAGGATCGAAATTCTCAGTTTGTTGAAGTAAAAGAAGCCAAAGAAGAGATCATTAAAAAAGTAGCTGAGATCAAGACTTCTGAGGAATGGAAAAAAACGGCAGAACAAATCAAAAAACTCCAGAATCAGTGGAAGAATTTGGGGAATGCCGGACCAAGATGGGAGCAGAAATTATGGAAATCTTTCCGTGGACATTGCGACGATTTCTTCAATGCCAGACAAAAGCATTTTGAGAAAAAAGATGTCGAAAATGTGGAGAACCTGAAGAAGAAAGAAGAGTTGATTGAAAAGATCAAGGCTTTTAAACCGGAGGGTGAACCCAAAGAGATCATCGCTAAATTGAAAGAACTTTCAGCTGAATTCAACGCGATTGGGAATGTTCCTTTCAAAGAAAAAGATAGAATTTACAAAACATACAAAGAAGCCATCGATTCGAAATACGATGCATTAGACATGGATCAAAGTGAAAAAGAAGATCTATTGCTAAAATCGCGCATCGAGACCATCATGAGTAGTCAGAATTCTGAGGATTTGTTGTTCAAAGAAAGAGATCGGATTAGAAAGCGAATTTCGAAGGTCAATGATGAGATCATTCAATTGGAAAACAACCTTGGATTTTTTGGAAAAGGGAGTGATAATAATCCATTGGTACTTGATGTGAAGAAGAAGATTGAAAAGGCCAAAAAAGAGAAAGAAAAACTTCAGGCCACGCTTAAACAAATTCCAAAACCTTAATGAATAAATTCGTTAATTTTTTATCAGTAATCGTACTGGTACCCGCTGCTTTATTGGCTTTCATGATTAAAGAAGAACTTGAGTTCTGGCCAGAAAAAAGCGCCGCCCATATTCCCTATAAAAATGAAATCTTTACGGCAGTTTTTGCTTTTATTTTATTGATCAATTTATTTCGCATTTATCAAAAATGGTCAGTGTTGAGAGCCTTTTGGAAGATCGATAATTTTTTGGTTAAAGTTCCAGTTGAAAAATCTTGGTATACCAGTAAAAGTATTAGTAATTGGCTTGAGGCTTTATTTGCCATTGCTTTCGGATTGTTTTTTATCCAAAATGAGGAGTTTACGAGAAATCTAGGCTTGCTTTTACTTCTTTTTGGTCTAGAAAATATCATCTATGTGCTTTCCGTAAGATCAAAGAAAATGTATGCCGTTGCAGTTAATAAAAAAGCACTGATTTTATTAGACCGTCAGTTATCAGGCTATTATTTCCACGGATTAAGAAAAATGGAAAAGGATTTTGATCAGATCTATTTTGAATACATGGATGGGTTGCAACTAAAGTTTCCCTTAAAAAGCCTCTCAAAAGAAGATCAAAAAGCGGTGGTTTCCAAAGTCTTGGAGAACATCAACCAGGATAAGGTTTATGTGGATCAGGACCTTGTTTAATTCAAAATGAGGAACTCGAAATTCAAACTTGGAGATGGTGATAAGAAACTCATCTATTTTCGGGTTTTAATCATTCTACTTGCAGTCGGTTTAATCTTTTTACCACTCCTTAATAATTCTGAAAAAGAAGAATCTTTGCTGTCTGATGGGCAACGACTAGTTCTAGTGGTCTACGGAATGTATTGCTGGTTTTTATTCGTGAGCTACTTCATGGTTGAAAAACTCAAAGCCATAATGGTTGTTTTTGGCGGAGTTATTTATATTGGATTCATAGGAATGCTAACTTTAGTTAGGATATTATTTGAACGAGAAGGACCATCCGAAGCTGACTCGTCATTATCCATAGGTTTTTACCTGTTCTTAATCTTGTATCCCCTAATTCTAATTGAATATTTGGTATCAAGAAAAAAGTAAGTACTCCAACAACTCCAAGCTCCCCTCCTTCCCAAGGAGGGGAAAGACCGAGGTACGAGGTCAGGGGTGGTTTTAACTGCAAAAAGCAAACTCAAAAGCTAATCTAAAACCAATTAAAAAACGCTTCCCAAGGAGGGGAAAGACCGAGGTACGAGGTCAGGGGTGGTTTTAACTGCAAAAACCAAACTCAAAAGCTAATCTAAAACCAATTAAAAAACGCAACCCAAGGAGGGGAAAGGCCGAGGCACGAGGTCAGGGGTGGTTTCGTGGGTTAAGCAAATCCTAAAGAAAGAACAAATCAATTACACCGAAAAATCAAACCCCATCACCAAAACATCATCAATCTGCTCAAAGTCACCTCGCCATTTTTCGAATTCTTTGTCTAGCGTTTCTTTCTGGACTTGGTAGCTTTCTCTACTGAGCTCAACCAATTTCGTTTTGAAGGATTTGTATTTGAGTT
>JAUICI010000146.1 GCA_030427935.1 Bacteroidia bacterium
AAGAAGTGAAAAACATTATTTCTGTGAAAACACTCAGAGAACATTGGGAAACACCGGGAAGAGAAGACTCTGAACAAGCCCTTAAGGCCTGGTATCACGAAGTCAGACGTCAAAACTGGAAAACGCCCAATGACGTGAAAAGACATTACAGAAATGCCAGTATACTTAGTAATAATCGAGTTGTTTTTAATATTTGCGGCAATAAATACCGACTTGTTGTTCGTATAAACTATACAAATAGCTGGGTATTTATTCGGTTTATTGGAACTCATTCAGAATACGATAAAATAGACGCTAGAACATTTTAAACATTAAGACATGACAAATTCCCTAATAAAAAATGACGCCCAATATGAATCAGCATTAAACCGAATCGACGAATTATTTGATGCCAAACCGGGTTCAAAAGAGTTTGATGAAGTGGAACTCCTCATGTTATTGGTCAAGCACTATGAGGAAGAAAACTATAAAATCGAAGCACCCGACCCCATTGAAGCGATCAAATTCAGAATGGAACAGATGGGACTCAAGAAAACTGATATGACTCCCTACTTTGGCACTCGAGCAAGGGTTAGCGAAGTTCTTAACAGACAAAGGAACCTAAGCATTAGAATGATTCGAAGATTGCATAAGGACTTTGGTATTCCTGCGGAGTCTTTGATTGGATAGATTTCGGTAATCATGTAGTGAGAAAACTCATTCATTTTTAAACAACTACTCATACAAATTTCTAGGATTGCTTGTCCGCTATGTTTTGAACATGAGCAAAATATTGCACAAAACAAATTATTGGTTAAGTCTAACATTAAGCTGTAAAAAGTGTATTAATGTTGATTATTTACGACAATTCCATTATAATTTCGAAGAAATACTTTATATTTGTTGAATAAAACCAACATTAAACTAATAAATTAATATTAATAATGGATAATAACAACATTAGCATTTCTAGAATGAGTGATGATGCAATCATCGGCTTGATTGGCAATTTTGTAAAACAAAGTAGGTTGGAACAAAATATTACCCAACAAGAATTAGCAGAGAAGGCAGGAATTAACAGAACTACCTTATGGGAACTTGAATCAGGTAATAGAGTGAATCTTATTACATTAATTCAGGTATTAAGAATACTGAACAAACTCCAAGTTCTTGGGGATTTTCAAATTTCTCGAAAGATAAGTCCGATAAAATTAGCCGAACTAGAAATGAAAAAAAGGCAGCGAGCTCGCAAAAAAAAGAGCAATAAGGTGAATAAAACCGATTGGTAATGATCAATAGTGCATTTGTTTACATATGGGGAAAAAGGGTTGGTGCTGTATCCTGGAATGCAAGTACAGGGCTTGCATCTTTCCAGTATGACGATCATTTTTTACAAGAAAACCTAGATTTATCACCAATCATGATGCCCTTAGACAAAGGCAATATGATCCATGAGTTTCTAGAAAACAGAGATAAATCTACATTTAAAGGACTTCCTGGTCTATTAGCTGATGTTCTTCCAGATAAATATGGAAATGCTTTAATAAACACTTGGCTCACAAGACAAGGACGCCCCACAGATAGTTTAAACCCGATAGAAACTCTTTGTTTTATCGGACAAAGAGGCATGGGAGCTTTAGAATTTAAACCAGTCCAACCAGAGCAAAAAAACAGCTCCACCAAATTAGAAGTATCGGGACTTGTTGAAATTGCAGAGAAAATACTATCCGGCAGAAAAGACTTTTCTACTAGCCTTTCAAATGAAGAAGAGAAGGCACTTTTCGAAATATTAAAAATTGGCTCTTCGGCAGGTGGCGCTAGAGCAAAAGCAATGATCGCATTTAACGAAAAGACGAAAGAAGTTAGAAGCGGGCAAGCCAATATCGCCAAAGGGTTCGAACATTGGCTAATAAAATTCGATGGTGTTTCGGATGCGCAATTCGGAGCTTCTCAAGGATACGGAAGAGTGGAAATGGCTTATTACTTAATGGCCAAAGACGCAGGAATTGAAATGAAGGAAAGTCGCCTATTGGAAGAAAATGGTCGAGCTCATTTTATGACCAAACGATTTGACCGACCTCAGGATAAAGAAAAAATTCATGTGCAAACTTTATGCGCCATGAGACATTTCGATTTCAACGAGGTAAATCTTTACAGCTATGAAGAGCTATTTGAAACCATGCGAATTCTAGGACTAACTTATCCTGAAGCACAAGAATTATTCAGGAGAATGGTCTTCAATGTGGCATCAAGGAATTGCGACGACCACACAAAGAATTTTGCCTTTACAATGGACAAAGGAGGTAATTGGAAACTATCTCCTGCTTATGATATTTGCTATGCCTACCGCCCTGGAAGCGAATGGGTCAGCCAACACGCCTTGAGTATAAACGGAAAAAGAAAAGGAATTGAGAGAGATGACCTCTTGGCGGTTGGAAAAAGTATGAATATCAAAAATGCTTCAGAAATAATCAAAAAAGTAACGGATACTGTTTCGAATTGGAACAGGTTTGCGAATCAAGTCAATCTAGAACCAGATTTGAGAGAATTAATTGGAAAGAATCACATAAAGCTATAGCTAGGTCAAATAGAAACCACTTATAATTCATTCACTCACTACAATCAATCAAACCCTGACGATAAATGTCAGGATGGTGACCCCTACGATAAATGTCGGGATTACAACTTTCTAGCAATCTCGGAAGCGCTAAACGCGCATTCCGATAATGCACACATCATCCACCTGTTCCAAATCTCCTTTCCATCTTTCAAATTCTGCGTTGAGCAGGTCTTTTTGTTGATCGATGGGTTCATTTTCGATGGAGAGTAAGAATTTCTTGAAAGCGCCATATTTGTACTTCTTGCCTTTTTCACCGCCGAATTGGTCTGGGAAACCATCCGAAGAGGTGTAAATCACATCTCCTTCCTCTAGTTTGATCTCAGTTGTGGTAAAAGCTTTCATGTGTTCAAATGCTCCCACTGGTTGTTTGTCGGCTTTATATTCCACTAGTTTCCTCTCCCCTTCTTCAATGATTTTGGCATCTTCTGAAGTTGCTGTAGTGCTGTTGGTTACTCTATAGAGTGGATTATGCGCTCCTGCATACCAAAGTGTTCTAGATTCAATGTCAATAGCACACAAAGCGATATCCATCCCATCTTTGACCAAATCCTCACTTTTCTCGAAAGATTCTGTTACCAATTCCACCACTTTATCCAGGAGTTTTCCGGGATCATTGATTTCAAATTCTTTAATGGCTCGATTCATGGCATTGGAACAAACTACAGAAACCATAGCTCCGGGGACTCCATGCCCTGTGCAATCCGCAGCCGCGTACATCACAATATCTTTACCATTTCTCTGAGTAGTTTCCATCCAATAAAAGTCACCAGCTACGATATCTTTTGGTCGATAAAAAATGAAGCTTTCTTCTAAGTATTGCTTTACCAGTTTCGGAGGCGGTAGAATGGCGGATTGAATGCGTTTGGCGTAGTTTATTGAGTCTTGAACCTCATTATGTGCCTCTTCTAATCTTAACTTCTGATCTGAGATAGTGATTTTTTGTTGTTTTTCTTTTTTAAACCTGAAAAACAAAAATACTCCAAAAGAAAAAGTAATTAGTAAAACTAGAATTAAATAGAACGTTCTTTGCTCTTGCTGTTTTCTTTCTTGTCGATTTAATTCGTCTTTATTTTTTTGGATCTCTGCAAGGAGTTTTTTCTCTTTTTCGAATTCAAAATCAGCCAAGTTTTGAGTGAGATCTTGAGCGTTTTCAGAGTTATTTAGACTATCCTGAATTAGATGGAATTCTTTATAGTAGTTTAAAGCTTCAACTTCTTTTCCTTCCTTTTCACTAATCAAATATTGAACATATTTGAGTTTTTCATTCTCTTTTGTGAAATAACCGGTAGAAGCACAATACTGCTCTGTTAAGGAAGCGTAATGTTTGGCGCTATCTAAAATATCTAAAGCAAGATAATCTCGAGCAATCTCAACTGAGGCCCATGAAAGCCCCCAATCAACTTCATTAACTTTTTGTTTTTCCTTTAAACTTTGTAAATGATATTCCAAAGCTATTCTATACTCACCGAGTGAATAGTAAACTTTTCCTAATTCATTTAAAGGAGTTCCTATGACTCTGCAATTTTCTAGGTTTAAAGCTAAATCCAAACTACGCTTATTCCATACCAACGCACTATCTGCATTCCCCATTCTTCTGTAAGTAGAGCCGATGTAATGCGTAGACCATTGTTCAATGTAGGGTCGATTATTTCTTTTAGCTATAGAACGGGATTTATCAAAATACTCAATAGCTTTTCGGTAAAGCCTTTGATTTCGAAATAAATAACCGATTTTTTGATAAGTATAGGCGCTCATGGCCTGATTCTGAGTAACATCCCATAACTCGATCATTTTAATTAGGAATTGAATTTCTTGCTTTACACCAATTCCAGAAGATGCTAAATAATATAAAGTGCTTTCTATTTGAGTAACTGGCGTATGCCCTTTGTCTTTAAAAACAACAATTAAACTGTCTATTTTATTAATTGACTTTTCAAATTCGCCTATTCGCAAAAGATAACAGGCGTGTGCGATATTTGAAGAAAGAATAGAACTATCCGATTTGGAATTGTATAATGAAATATTAATAAGTTCCGATATCCTTGCTAGTTTTCCTTCAAATGTATATTCGTCATTAGATAAACTATCTAAGGTTTTCAAAGCTGATATTGCCCTACTCTCTTTTTTCGCCTGTGAAAAAGAGGTTGTAAGAAAATGTGAACATAATAGTATTGAAATAAGTATTCTCAACATTAGGACTCAAAGTTACTTATCAATGACTGAATTCCAAATCAAACCCTTACCCCAATAACACACACATCATCCACCTGTTCCAAATCTCCTTTCCATCTTTCAAATTCTACGTTGAGCAGGTCTTTTTGTTGATCGATGGGTTCGTTTACAATAACCACACTTGGCATAAACACCTTTTTAAAGTATCTTACACACTATCAAAGAACTCAAACAAATATTAAGTGAAATTTGGGAAAAGGACATTTCTTCAAAATATGAAGAAGGTGCTATCTGCAGTGAGAGAAGCCTTCAAGCCTTAATGTTTTGCAGTCTGCAGAATAAGCTGAATAACAAGTGTTATTCCGTATTTGTAGAACCAAAACTAAATTGTTTTGGCTCCCCTATTCATGACCTAATTCCTGATATAGTCATCACTCATAAAAATGAGATCCAATGTATTCTTGAACTGAAATATGTACCCTATGGTTATATGCCCTACAAGCATGATTTAGATAAATTTCAGAAGTATATTGATTCAAGAGGACAAAAGATTCCGCTCTTAACAAGACCAAATAATGGTGACTGGAATCGCGATCAACTTTTCACTATTTCAGATCACTTATTATGCGTCTTTGCTGGAATAACTAGAAAAGGAAGTGAACTCATCAAGGATATTCAACTCATCAAGGATATTCAACTCAATAAATCCGATAAGGAGTGGTTACTAATTCTTATAGGGGAGATTGACATTGATCAAGATAAAAGATCTTTCCGCACTGTACCCTGCACAAAAACTGATTAACCCCAACTCAAACCTCAAACTACATCCTCGAGCTCCATATAAAGGCAGTTTCAGTTCTTTCATTCTTCTTCAAATATTCGACAAATTTCCATGTCGCTCTCCTCAAGGTTTTCGATAATCCTCTTCATCAAAAGGACGTCTTCTCTCAACTCATTCTTCCAGGATTCAGAAATATGCATGGTATCAATCGCAAATTCCATGGAATCTACCTTTTGTTTTAAAGAATCCATTGATTCGTAAGATTCTAGAATCGCTTTATCTACTGCTTCGGAATGTGCTTTCTTTTCTTCTGTATTCTGAGCAGTGGATTCCGTGTTTTCTGGGGAACTACAAGCAAGGGAGAGCATTAGAAGGACTAGTAAGCTGATATGTGTTCTCATCCTACTCAATAGTTCTTGAAAGGTCTATTTTTAGGAAGATCAAATACAGATTTCTTCAGTTTCTTTGGTTTTATGCTTTCAATTTCAAAGGTATAGGCGTAATCGTTGAATTCAACAGCTAGTTTCGTGAATACCGAGCGAGATTTTCTTAGCGCTTTTTCATAATAAGAATCCTCATATCCACTGTAAAGCTCAGGATCAAGAAAGGGTAACCCTGAATAGCAATAAACCAACTTTATCGGTTGATTAAAAGCTTCATCCAAAGCTGAATAGCTAAAACATTTACACTTTTCTCCATTTATCATTTCATCGGGTTCTTCATTTTCAGAGATAAATTTCAATTTGTTCTTACGAACGTCAAAATAAAAAATGGTATCCGTAGTTTTCGACAAATAAAAGTTCGTCATACTATCCTTTTTAAATAAATCGTAATCCACACCATAAATTCCAGACTCTGGATAAACCGATTTAAACTCTCCTTTTTCACTAATATATCTGATTTCTTTGGGACCGTATTTTTGCTCTAAATATTCATAAATATAAGATTCAAGCGTGTCGGTTTTTTGCTTGTAGCTGACTTTATATTCTACTATTCCCTCAAATGATTTTTCGGGATCTTGATTCCCTTGTGCCTTTGGGTTTTGTCCGTTCTGACAAGCAAAAGAAACAAAGAAGAGGAATAAGGAACAATAGTTTAGAATGGTGTGTTTTCGCATGCGAATAGACTAAGATTTGATTTCAAAGATAAGAATTCCAACTGCGAATTGGAACAAAAAAAGCCCTGCAAATACAGGGCTTTCAAATAGTAGATGTTTGATATCGATTTAGAATGACGGTACACGTCTTGTTGGACGTTGGTAATAATATTTATCGTCTAGAATATATCTTAAACTTAGCTCAATTCCTCCGCTCAAATTGGTTGCAGATGAAAGCTCTGAGATGTTCACGTCATAAGTCACACCCACTCCGAATCCGGATACTTCAAAGAAGATTTCTGGAATGAAGGCATCAAATGGTGAAGCAACTCTAAAGTGACCTCCGAATGAGATCGCCATTTCTTTCTTAAATCCTGTTACCCTAGCTTTTCCGTTGATCGTTGTTCTGAATAACAATCCAGCCATGATCTCCCAGTGTGGGTTTTGGAATAAGAAGCTTGCACTTGGCCAGAATCCCCAAGTTGAGTTTTTCACACCGAAATAACCGTTGAAGTGCGCTACAAACTTCATTGGAAGTCTTTCATCACTGTAATAGGCATTTCTTGGTCGGTTTAAGTGGTGAACTGAAAAACCGATTTTCCAGTCTTTGGTATTGTCGTAAGTCGTTCTTTTTCCAGCATCAGAAAACCAATAAACGATACCTGCACTTACATCAGCAAAGCTAAATGGATCGAACTGATTGGTTTCACCACTTGGAAGGTTGGGATTGTATTGTAATCCATCATATTGATTTCCCCATCTCATGGCTGTTGGATCAACTCCTACTCTTCCCCATCCTGCTTGCAGACCTAGAGAGATTCTACCTTTCTTACCTGCCCATAAATAAGCAGCTAAAGATCCCATAACTCGAGTTGTCCCTAACTTCACTTCACCTGCGATGTCTTGGTAAAAAGAAATCCCATAAGCAAAGTAAGCTTTACCCACTCTGGTTTTCATCACATTTTGATCAAAGGAAGCTGCGTAAGTTTGGAAAGCTTTTCCAACGCTTCTCCACTGATCTTTCCAGTTAAGGTTTACTCTTAAGTTTCCGTCAAAATTCCCAGTCAAAGCTGGATTCATATGCAAAGCTGCATTGTAAATCTGACTAAAATGAATGTCTTGGGCTCTAGTAGTAGTAATAGTAAACCCAGTGAACATAATGACAAACAGTAAAACAATTTTCTTCATATCCAACGTTTTCAAAATGTAAACGGCACAACGCTTCTTACGTCATTCCTAAATTGTCTTCTGTTTTGGTTTTTCCGAGCAATCTTGGTTTTCGTAAGCGAGTCTGACATGCAATTTACGGTTTTTTTCACTTTTTTACAATTAAGAATTCATTAATTCTATATTCTCTAAACTTAATCTCTATCTCGTCAACATCACGTTTCCAGCCCTTTCAAAGGTCATCCCGATCGTTGAAACTCCCCAGAACTTGTATACAAATACAGCCTGTGGACACTCTTCACCATTTTTATAATGTGTTCCATCCCATTCTTGGTTTGGGTCTTCAGACAAGTAGATTAAACCACCCCATCTATTGTAAATTTCCATTCTATAATGCTTCCATGCCGGTCCATACACCTTAAAGATGTCATTTTCTCCATCTCCATTTGGCGAGAAGATATTTGGAATATAAATACTCACTTCTCCGTCAATCACAACAGTAATGGTATCATAACCCACACAACCGTTCTCATCCGTTCCAGAAACCACATAAGTAATGGTTCCTAATGGACCTGCAGTCGGATTTGGACAATCGTCGCAAGACAAATAAGTTCCTGGCATCCATTCAAAAGTAACTCCAGGTACCGAGCTCGTAACTTCTAAATCTGTTTCCATTCCAAGTGGAATTGTTAAGTTTGATCCAGCATCAACATCTGGTGGAAGCGACATATTGATATTAATAGTATCCGTTGCCGTACCACATGTTGAAGTTACGGTTGCGTAGAAAACAGAATCTTGTGTCACATTCACAGTAATTGTGCTTGTAGTATCACCTGTATTCCAAAGAATAGATCCTGTATTGGCGCTTGCAGTTATTGTAACAGCCTCACCAAAACAAACAGTAATGTCTGAACCTAAATCAATTGTTGCCAATGGAATAATACTCACATTTTCAATAATGATGGAATCACATCCACTTGCTCCAGTCAGTGTAGAAGTATGCTGGAAGTCAGCCAAAACATTCACGAAGTTGGCCGCATCTCCTACTGAAGTATAGTTCCCTCCTTCACAAATGGCCGTATCAATGATGGTTGTTGTAGACTGAACCATGGTTACATTTTCTGTTACCAAAGAATCACATCCAACTGCATTCGTCAAAGTTGAAACATATGAAGTATTTCCAGTAATGGTTTGTTGCGACCCATCCGCAAAGGTATAAGTCGAACCATTACACGCCTGAACATTTTGAGTACTAGAGGTTGAAGCTGTTACATCGTTAATCGTAAGTGTTGACCCAGTAGTAGTACAGTTTCCATCAGAAACCACCACATAATAATCTCCAGCCCCAAGTCCTGTGAAAGCACCTGTTGCATTTGTTGCTATGGAGTTATTTCCTGAATCAAACAATTCATAAGATGTTCCATTTGATGTAATTGTTATCGTTCCATTTGGAGTAACACAATCTGTTAAATCAGTTGCTACTTCTGATGTAATTGTTGGCGCATCATTAATTGTAATCGTTACTGTACTTGCAGTTGAAACACATGCACCTAATGATTCAGTTACATAATAGGTTGTAGCTCCAACCGTATTATTAGGAGCCTGAGTTGTTCCTGTTCCGATATTGTTCATCAATCCCGCATCATCATACCAATTCAAAGTTCCACCTGAACCAGCAGTTGCGGTCATGTCTGCCAATGCATCGCCTAAACAATAAGTTGCATCTGTTCCTGCTGCAGGTGCTGCTGGAATTGGGTTGATGGTAATTGTAATGGCTGTTGCTGGAGATTCACATCCTGCTACTGTTTCAGTAACATAATAGATTGTTGTTCCAACTGTATTGTTTGGAGAATAAGTTGTTCCACCACCAACTACATTGGTTAATCCAGCATCATCATACCAAGTTAAGGTTCCCCCT
>JAUICI010000287.1 GCA_030427935.1 Bacteroidia bacterium
AAAATCATCTGCTACAAACCAGGAAAAATTTAAATCACTGTGTAAATGCCAGTATAAAACAGGATACAACATGGAAAAAAAGATTAGATATTTATCCCATTTGTATGCATTTTCTTTACGACTACCGTTTTTCACAGCATACAATGCCATGAAGCCAAATTGTTGTTTAACAAAATGAAACAAGGCTAAATAAGCCATCAATCTCCAAAAAAAATCAACTGAAGCATAGCTGGCAGCGAAACAAAAGAAAAGAACCAAAACCGGAATTACTTTTATTATATGCTGATGATTCACCCGATCATGAGGGTCAAAATAAGTCCGAAATAAGGAGCTCCAAACGTGAGAAACATCAATTCCAACCACCAAAAGAAACCAAATCCAAATGGGAATATCCGCATATAAAACCGAATTTGGTAGCATGAATAAAACCAACCAAGTCAACCAAACTGGAAGCAGTAAAAATAAAAGATCAATTCTTTTGCTAAACAAGTACATTCCCGACTCTTAAATGATACTCAAACTTTCCTTCTGTATCGAAGGCGGATTCTCCATCAATTTGCTCGCAAAGTGAATTTATCAGAAATACACCTAATGAATCCATGGAAACTTTTGTTCGATCATATCCTTTTCCATTATCCGTATAAACCAATTCGATACCATCTTTCAGTTGCATGATTTTTACTGAAATCTTTGGATAGAGGACTCCTTGAAAAGCATGCTTGATCGAATTCGTAATCAATTCATTAATGATTTGTCCTAATGGAATCGCTTTGGAAACATCAATCTTTATGGCATCCACTTTTAATTCCAAATTGATCTCGGTCTCAATTCCAGTGGAATACCTGATTTCAGAAACCAATTGCTCTATATATTCCTTAAAATTCACCTCTCCGGATTCTGTATCCTTATACAAATGATTATGAACCCAAGCCATCGAATGTACCCTCAATGAAGATTGATTAATGGCCTCGATTGCTTCTTTTGTCTTTAGTGTGTCTTTTTGAAGTTTTAGTAAGGAGGAGATGACATTTAAGTTATTTCTAACCCTGTGATTTACCTCAGACAAGAGAATTTCCTTTTCCTTAATCTTATTCTCGATTTCTTTTCTGGAAGCAAAAAGCAAACGAATAAAATATATTTGAACTAGAAAAACAGTCAGAATCCCCGTAACCATATTATAGGTAAACAAGTTTCGCATGGAAGTCTCACTAATTTCTGCTTGATCGACCAAATAAGGTCCATATACAGACATCAGAAAGCTTGCAATACTCAAACAAATTGCAAAAACCAGGTCCCAGATATGTGAATCATAAAAGAAAAAAGCCGCTGCTAAAACAAAAGCCATGTAGAAAATATAATTACCTGACTCCATTCCGTAATAAATATTGTAGTAATATATCTGGGCTCCTGCAATCAGAAATCCAATATGTATCAACCAGCGAACTGTTTTTCGATTACGAATAAATACCAGAAAAAATAAAGCGGCGCCTGCGATTAAATGAAAAATGGCAATGTTTTTATGAACTGAAAAAATAGAAAACACCCCTTCAGAAAAGATTAAAGCGCCTCCAATTAAAAAGAAAACACCCGACAAATAATACAAACGATCCAATACCGGTTCACCATATTTCGCCGATATCAGATCAAATATTTTAACTATCGTTTTCAATCCTAGAAAAAATAACTCCAATTTCCTTCCGCATAATAGCGATAGAGTATTGGATTATGAATCATATTTATTTCAATTTCTTTTGAATCAACCGGAATAAGGTCGGCCCCGAAAGAAGTAATCAAATACCCAGCATCATTCTTCCAAAATTTAAGTTGGAAGTCACTCAAATCCACCTTTCGTATTTGTTCTTTCATCACTAAAGGCTCTAAATTTTTACTTCCGATTACCCACCCCCACTCTCCAAAGGTATAAACATGATTGTGGATCGGCAAAACTTCAAAACCAGCAGCCGCTA
>JAUICI010000147.1 GCA_030427935.1 Bacteroidia bacterium
GCTTTTTTATTAGCTTCTTCTCGTAGTTTATTTTTAGCTTCAGTTATATTTTTTACGGTACTGAGATCCTTAATACCATAATCATTTTTTAGTTTTTGAACTGCTTCTTCATAACTAGAGATTGTTTTTTTGGAAACGTGAATATAAGGATAAATCTAAATTTAGACTTCGTAAATCGTACTTCTAAAATCTAAAATTCCATTAGCTCTTGATAGATCAAACGAACAGGCAACCCCATCACATTAAAGTAACACCCCTCAATTCGCTCAACACAAGTCACACCAAACCAGTCTTGTATACCATAACTACCAGCTTTATCAAAAGGTTTGTAATGATCAATATAATAGTTGATTTCGTGAATCGACAATTCCTTAAATTTTACTCGAGTTGTATCGGAAAAAGAAACTTTCTTGTCACGACTCTTTAAGCAAACTCCCGTTACCACTTCGTGCCATTGATTCGAAAGCTTGGCTAATGCGATTTGAGCTTCTTCTTTATTTGCAGCTTTTCCAAGGATTTCATTTTGAAAAATAACATCGGTATCAGAGGTGATCACCAATTCATTTTCTTTTAGGTCATCAAATTGCTCTGCCTTCTGCTCGGCAAGATATGCGGGTACTTGCTGAGGAATCATGCTGTCGGGAAAGACTTCATCAATAGATCTCGATTCCTGTCGAAATTCAATTCCTAGTTTTTCAAGTAATTCTTTTCTTCTTGGAGATTTTGATCCTAGAATAAAATCCCATTTAAAAGTCATTAATTCCACTATTGATAATCATTGGTAAAAACAGACCAAAAAGCATGGTCAGTTTAAGGGTGAATGTTGCGTATTTGTACTTGTCTTTTTCTCTGGCAAAAATGAGAAGAACCATGGAAAGTAAAAGGAGTCCGGTAATCACCATGAAAGGCACAAAAATAACTTTGATACCTACTGTATTCGGCCACATGACAAAAGGGAAAGAAAAGATCGAAACTAATGCAAGAATCAAAAGGGAAGTAATGATTTTAGTGGCCGCTACTCCGAGGACAATCGGCATGGTTTTAGAACCTACTCTTCGATCACCAAGTATATCACTAATGTCTTTGACTATTTCGCGGATGAGGTTTATGAAGAAGGCAATGACACAAAAGATTCCTACAAATACAATAGTGTCAGTCATAGGCAATAATTTAAATGTTAAAGTGCCCATGGTATAATCCAACGAAGTAAATTCAAATTGCCCTAGAATATCTACAAAATACAAGTAGCTGACAAATGGAACGATTCCGGTCAGAAGTGCGATAACAATATTGCCAATGAGAAAATATCTTTTTAGAAAAACGGAGTAAATCCAAAGGAAAAAGGCGATCCCAATTGAAAAAGCTACGAAATAAACATTGTCAGTCGCGAACCAAAGATAAATGGAGATAAAAATCGCCAACCCTGTAAAAATGAAATGTGCAATGACGGCCCACTTTCGTTTGATGTGATAATCGATATAGGTTTTCTTGGGCTTATTGATGCGGTCTGCTCGAACGTCAAAATAATCATTTATGATATTCCCTCCAGCAGCAAGAAAAACCATCATGAATACCAAAAGAAGGAAATTAAATTCATAATCATCTGGAAGCTCATAGATGTCCGCAAGATTTTCAAAAAGAAAACTACCCGACATCAAAGCCTCAACGATGTACACTTTTGTAATGTACATGGTCAGTGCAATGATCATCAAATTAACCGGACGAAGGAGTAGAATGAATTTCATTATTTCAGTATTTCAACAATCTTGTATTCGGTTCTTCTGTTTTGCTGATGCGCTGCTTCAATATCTTCTTTCGCCGTAAGCGCATTTATTTTCTCATCTGAAATAATCGGTTCTGTGTCGCCATATCCTTTGTATGAAAGGTTTGCTTGTGGAATCCCTTTTGAAAGCAAATAGTCATGAACTGCTTTTGCTCTATTTTGAGACAAGATTTTATTTCTTTCTTTGTCACCTCTGGTATCGGTGTGACCACCCAATTCAACTTTCAAACTTGGATTTGATTTCAAGAATTTCACGAATTTATCCAATTCAACATAAGACTCTTTTCTGAGAGTGTATTCTCCAAAATCAAAGAAAATATTGTCAAGTCTAACAGAGGATCCAGGCTCGAATGGCTGCATGGGTACATTTAAATGATAGGATTCTTCTGAATTCTCTGGAACCGTTAAAGTGAAATTCTTAGTAAACATCATGAAGCCGTCGTGGTTTGCAATCAAAGAATATTCTTTGTTGACAGGAAGTGTAACAAGAAATTCTCCATTTACGGGATCCGCTTGAGAACGCACAACTTCTTTCCCTGATTCTAAATCAAATAATTGAAATTTTGCTCCAAGTCTTTGTTCCTGATTCTTAATATTGTAAGCGATTCCTTCCACATAAATCACCGGATCTGGACGGAATTTTTCCGGCATGTTAAACTGATAAATATCCATGTCGCCAAAGCCTCCAGGTCTGTCAGAACCTAACATAGCATACCTTCCACTTGAGGCAACAATTAAAGTGGCTTCATCCGCTGGTGAGTTAATCGGGTGACCCAAATTGATCGGATTCGACCAGGAGCCATCATCTTGTAGTTTAGTCATGAAAATATCTGTTCCTCCAAGTCCCGGATGTCCATCAGAACCGAAATACAAAGTTCTCCCATCTGGATGAATAAAAACAGATTCCTCTTTGTGAGGTGTGTTAATATTGTCTGGAAGTTTAATTGGTGCACTCCATTCTCCATTTTCACTCAAATAAGAAACGTAGATATCTCCGACATTAAGTTTCAAATCTGGACGAACCATGGCTTGTTGTTTAATTCTTCGATCTCCTCGAATGAAATACATGGTTTTCCCATCTGCGGATAAGGAAGGCTGTGTTTCCCAATGAAAGGAATTGATCTTATTTCCTAAGTTTCTCGGAGGATACCATTTGTTGCCAAGTTTTTTCGTGATGTAGATGTCACAACTACCAAAGCCTTGATAACCCTCTGGATAACTTCCATCGACATTCTGACAACCAATAAAAACAACTGTTGATCCATCTGCACCTATGGAAGGAGCACCTTGGTTTGCCATGGGATGATTGATCTTTCTTGGGAGAGCGGTTGCTTTTTCCCATTTTCCATCTGGTCCTTTGTGTGAGATATAAAGGTCTTCCTGTCCTGGAACATGATCGGGTGTATTTGGAACATGCACCTGCCTAGTAAAAATCATGGTTTTCTCATCTACAGTCAGAGAAGGGAAGTATTCAGGTTCCTTCGTATTGACTCCAGGTCCAAGGTTCACCAATTGGATTTCAACTCCCTCTTCGATGCTTTTTAAGGCAAATTTGGCACTGGAAATAATTTCTTCTGTCTTTACTTTGAGCTCTGGATTCCGATTGATTTTCAAAAACTGCTCACCGTATTTAATTGCTTCTTCGTATTTTTTTGTTTTGAAGGCCAAGTCTGCCGTTTTGTAGTACAAATAAGAACTGCCAGGTCCGGTAAGGTTTAATTCAACCGCTTTTTTCCCCGTCTTGTATCCATTTTCATAATCGCCTAATTTCTCATAGAAAGTCACACTCATGCCATAAGCCTCAAGGAAGTTCGGATCTTTTTCAATGGCTTTTTGAAAGCATTCGATTGCGCCAACATAGTTTGGTCGACCATCTGCCGCCAACTCTCTTTCCTTCTGAATCCCTTCTTCGAAATATTTGATGGCTTTTTTGTTTTTGGTGGAGTAGGACATTTGACAAGACCCAACAACGCTGATCATCAAAGCCAATCCGAATACTAATAAATTCTTCATTCCTTTTTTCAATTAAATATCTTATCCCAAAATCTATTTACGCTTACAAGTTTAGTTTAGCGTATATTCATGTATTTGTGGGTTTGAAGTGAAATATTCCATTTTTGGTCCTCTTTCACTTTGTTTATTATTAATGGTAAAATCTCCTTTTCGTTACTCCATTCAGGTTGTAAAAAAAGCTTACAATCTGCATTTACTTTCTGAGCCAATTCATCTGCCCATATCAAATCATGGTTATTATACACGATGATTTTCAATTCATTTGCTTGCTTATAAACCGAATCTACAGGTAAACTGAATTTCTTCGGACTCAAGCAAATCCAGTCAAAATCCCCTCTCAAATCTTGGTTTCCTGAGGTTTCTATTGCAATTTCGATACCATTTTCCTTGAGCACTTGACATAATAAACTCAAATCATGCATGGCAGGCTCGCCCCCAGTAATAACCACAAATTTTGCTCCAGCTTCTTGGATGGATTTAAGAATGTTTTCCACGGAAATGAATTGATCCTCCTCAATTCCCCAGCTGTCTTTAACATCACACCAAAAACATTGAACATCACAACCTGCTAAACGCACGAAATAAGCTGCTTTTCCAGAATTAAATCCTTCACCTTGAATTGAGTAAAATTCTTCCATTACCGGAAGGGGATCACGAAAGGATTTTAATTCAATTTGGCCCATTCAAACAAAAATAAAAAAAGTATTGGTCTTTATCAGAAATCAGCTTTTTCTTTAATCTTAAAATTTCAGTATTTTGGTCGAATGAAAGGAAAGCAGAAGTTTTTATTAGTTTCTTTCTCACTTGTTTTTGTATTGAGCATCTTTCAATCATGCTTGAAGAACAAACTGGAGCCTACTGGAGAAGAGGATGTTATTTTTTCTGCTTATGATCCGGAGGCCGAATTCTCAAATTATGTCAAGTATGTTTTAGTCGACACAATTGGAAAAGTTGACCTCACAAATTCAAATCCGAACGACACCTTAGTAGAGGATCCCTACAAGACCATCATATTGAATCAAATTGATATTAATTTGTTGACTTATGGATTTATAAAAGTCAGCACTATAGATAGTGCCGATGTGCTTATAAATGCTAATGTTTTAATTAATCCAACTGGAGATTTGATCACACAATATAGTTTCGTCGGCGAAGAAGGAGAATATGAGGCAGCATGGTGGCAGAATGAACATTATTATGGTGCTCCGGATTATTGGGGACTAAGTGCAAGCCCGCTTTATCAGTATCAGATTCCAAATTATTTTACAGCAAATTCCGGGACCTTAATCATTGAGATGCTCGACTTGAATAGTTTGGATACAGCAAATCAAAAAATCTTTGTTCCCTGGTTTGGCGGAGTTAGATCCGTGCTTACCGGAGATAATATTCAAAATAGATTGGTGCAGTCGATCAATCAATGCTTTACCCAATCTCCATACTTGAGTCATTAACATGAGGAAGCTATTATTCATATTCATATTTTGTTCTAGTCTGACTTTTGGCCAGAGTTTTTTTGCTGGAGGAAGCTATAAGATGAATATTCCTGTCTTGAATTTTAGAGAATATTTAAAACCAACTTCTTTTGTTGGAGCGGAAGCGGAATTCAGATACTTTAAAAATGATTGGTTTTCTTTTGGTTTGAAAATCGGCTGGTCGAGTTTTTATGAAAATCTTCCTGTGCAGACTTATTATTGGGAAAACATGGCCTTAACGGCTGAACAGTGGAATTATATTTATCAATCTGATTTTAGTTTTCAAGCACATTTTTATGTACCAACGAAAATCCTCATAAAACCTTATGCTGGGGTTCTCTTAGGTTCTTCTTTTATTCAGGATTATAAAAAAGTGGGGGACATGATTTTCAATCGAAATGAGTGGGGGTTTAGTGTGACACCAGAAATTGGCTTTTTATTTCATTTGCCCAAGCCAGATGGTTTAGCATTTTTCGTTGCTTCTGGTTATCATCATGTATTTTTGAAGAATAATCACTACGACTATTTGTCAAACGTAAACGTGAAGTTTGGGATTGCTTATTCAGGACAGTTTAAAAAATCAACTCAAGAGCGTTTGAAAAAGGCAAAAGAAGAGGTGAAATAATCTGATACCACTAACATTTCTCAGCAAATTGATTGATTTTTCTCAATAGGGGAGGTGTTGTTTCTTGTTAATTTTGAGAGTATTAATCAAAATAAAACAAGACTTTATGAAGAAATCAATACTTATTTTAGCTTTAATTTTAGGCCTCCCTTTTGCATCGAATTCGCAGAATGGCTATTTACCCAATTCAGAGTTTGATAATTGGAGTCAGGTCAATCATTATGAGTTTCCAAATCACTATGCAGGAAGTAATTATACAGGGCATAGTGTTGCGAATATTACCAAGTCTACTGACAGTCAAAATGGAACGTATTCTTTGAAATTGGAGACTGTAGCGACTTCTTTTTCACCTTATTTTGGATTCTTCCTCCTGGGAACCACGCAAAATGGAGTTACTTTTAATGGGGGTAGTCCTTTCACCACAGTGGTTGATGGTATTAGTGGATATTATAAGTCTGATATTGCAGCAAATGATTCCGCCGCGATAATTGTGATTCTTAAAAATTCAGGTGCTGTTGTTTCTCAGGATGTAGTTTACTTTAAGGGAACTCATTCAGCATGGACTCCTTTCAATTTTGCAATCAATACTGGTGCTAGTGTTCCAGATACTATAATATGGGGAGCTGTCTCTGCAGATCCCTTTAGTGGTGCTATGGGAGTAGTTGGATCTTGGTTAATGTTGGATAATATATCTTTTACAGCTTCTGGAAGTGTTGATCCAGTGCCAAATTTAGATTTTGAAGATTGGCTTTATCATGCGACGGATGAGCCAAGTAGCTGGTATTCTTCAAATTTGTTTAGTAATCCCCTTGAGACAAATACATCAGAGCTTCCTTGCCAAGAGATTACGCCCGGAGTTAATGGAACGGGTTCAGCGGTTATGATCAAAACAGTTAGAAACTCAGACGGTGATACCTTGCCCGGACTTTTGTCCTATGGTGAAATAGAAGTGGATGATTATGATCCAATCATTCATGGACAGAGTTATTTTGGTTCTCCTACTTTACTTTCTGGTTATTTTAATAAGCCAACAACAGGTGATGATAGTGAAATGTTGATCGAGATTTTTGAGAATGGAGCTAGCATATTTAATCAGTCTGAAATTATAAGTAATGCCACTATGGGTTTTACTTATTTTGAGATTCCACTCAGCTATTCTGGAACACCTGATTCAATTCGATTGTTCGCTTATTCTGGGGATAATCCAGGGACTGAATTGCATTTAGATTCTATTAATCTTTCGGGAGGGAATTTGGCTGTACCTGAATTTCTTTTTGAAAAGAATGTTCAAGTATACCCAAATCCAGCATCAAATTATATTGAAATTCAAAGTGCATTACCTTTGGTTCAATTTGAGTTATTTAGTTTAGATGGAAAATTAATCAAAAGCAATACACTTGGATCTACTCTAACTTATCGCATTGATTTATCTGATTTAGATAAGGGGAATTATCTTTTAAGGATTCAAAATTCTCAAGGAATTCAAACGAAGCAATTAGTGTTAAAGTAAATCATAGACTTGCCGGATTAACTGTTGATTTTCAGTCCATCATAACTGATGAAAACATGATCCGGCAATTTTTTTTCTTCCTCTTCATGCTTTCCAAAATAATGACTGATATGCGTTAAGTAGGCTCTTTCTGGTTTCACTTTTTCAATAAAATCTAAGGCTTCCTCCAAACTAAAATGAGAGATGTGTTTTGTTTTCCTGAGGGCATTTAGTACTAAGACTTTGGATCCTTTTATTTTTTCAAACTCTTCATCGGAAACAAAATTGGCATCGGTTATATAAGTAAAATCTTCAATTCGAAAAGCAGTTACGGGTAACTTATAATGTAGAACTTCAATAGGAAGAATTTCGATATCATCTAAAAGAAAAGGCTCTTTATCGATTAATTGGATGTTGAATTGAGGAATCCCGGGGTATTGATCTCCTGAAAAGACATAATGGAATTCCTTCTTAAACCCAGCCAAAACTCTTTCTGAACAGAACATCGGCATGGGGTTCTTTTGTTTAAAATTAAAGGCGCGAATATCATCTGTTCCAGCAATATGGTCTTTGTGTTCATGTGTGTAAAGAATCGCGTCCAGCTTCTGAACATTTTCTCGAAGCATTTGTTGCCTGAAATCCGGACCAGAGTCCACACAAATGGTTTTTCCTTTGTGCTCAATAAGAATGGAGCTTCTTAGTCTTTTGTCCTTGGGGTCAGTTGACTTACAAACTTCGCAATTACATCCTATAACAGGGACACCTTGAGAAGTTCCAGTTCCTAAAAACGTAATTCGCATGCTATTTCTGTTGATTTACTTTTTCGTAAGTTTTATTACGAACACACTTCTTTACAGCATTTTTAAATTCTCTTTCGGCCTCTTCATTTTCAGCTCCATGTGCCTCTTTTACAGCTTCGATTATATGCATGCATTTCGAGTCGTCGAGATTATTTTTAACAACACACTCACAAAATTCAGCTCCATAAAGTGTTGGCGATTTAGGTTTCTTTTCTTTTTCACCACCGCAAGCAGTGAGTGTTAGCAATAAAAAAACAAAAAGGGGAGAGACTATTTTGATCATCTTAAAAGTTTCTACAAAGATAAAAGAAAAAAGAGCTGTTATGAACAGCTCTTTTATTCCAAGTTTTCGATTGATATTTTACTTACGGATCACTTTCTTCGAAGCCATTCCGCTTGTTGATATCACTTGAACCAAATACATTCCTTTTGGCATGTTTGCAAAATTCAGTCTGTGTTCTCCAATAATCTGTTGCCCAATTCTTTCTTCAAAGATGATTCTACCATTGGCTCCAACGATTCGAATAGAGCTAATTTCTTGGGAGGTGTTGAAGTTTAAAATTAATTCTCCTTCGACTGGATTCGGATAAATTCTGAATTGGTTCCCTAGCTCAATATCGTCAATTGAAGCCCAGGGAACAGTGTCAGGTAAAGACCAAGATTGACATCCGTTTGCGTCCGTGTAAAGAATGGTGTAAACACCATTTCCTTGTACACCATTATCCGCAGGGGAAATTAAGAATCCTGTCCCTCCAACATAAGGAATTCCGTTTAAGTACCATTCGTTACCCATCGTATAAGAGGAAACCAAATCATTTCCAACCCTTGTGATGGTTGGAGGAGTTGGAAGAGGGTTAACTACTACATCAACATACCCAGTATCTGAACATCCATTTCCATCCGTACCGATAACTGTATAGGTAATATCCGCACCGGGCCAAACTAATGGATCTGTAATAGTCGAATCAGACATGGAAGGATCATCCATCCATACATAAGAAATACCACCTGTTGGGTTTAGTTGAATCGTATCTCCAATACATAAGTTCGTGTCTAAACCTCCTGTAATTGTCGGAAGTGTAAAAGCTGTCACCGCAACTTGAGTTGAATTATTACATCCCATAGAATCTACAACTGTTACAGAATAATTACCAGTGGCGTAAACCATAGTGGAAATAGAATCAGATCCTGTACTCCAAGTATAAGTCGATGAAGAATCTGTATACAACAAAACAGAATCACCATCGCAGAAATCCAAAGGCGTATCATTATAAATAGTTGGTCCAGGAAGCGGATTTACAATCACAGTAATTGTATCGTAATCCACACAACCAGATCCAGAAGTTGAACTTACCACATAAGTCGTTGTAGAATCAGGGGAAGCAACTGGGTTTGGACAGTTGGTACAGGTGAAATTGGATCCCGTTATTGGATCACCCTGATAAACAGCCCATACAAAATTACTTCCACCAGTTGCATTTAAAGGAGCTGAATCTCCATAGCAAATTGAGGTG
>JAUICI010000148.1 GCA_030427935.1 Bacteroidia bacterium
CAAGTAGAATGGTGATTGGTGGAGGTTCTCCTTCGCTGAAGCTTCGGCGAACGATGACGGGAATGTTGAATCAAAAAATTAATATGATGAAAGAGATTATTGAATACAGGGAAGTAAGGCGACTTAATATTTTGATTGTGGGGCTTGTTTGGTTTGGTGTGTTTCTGATTTATTTGATCCTTGTCGGAATATTAGCTCTGGGTGGTGCTTCTTTCATTTGGTATACATTGATTGGTTTAGGAATCGCTTTGACCATCTACTTCCTTTCAAAATCCTCTGGACTTGAGTTAAATTATGAAGATCGTGTTTACCGAAAATACGAATCGAGCCTATTAGGGACAAAAGGAAAATGGAAAAGTCTGGAAGCATTTACAGATGTGGTTTTACTATCAAAAAAGGGAGGTAAAAACTATTTTGGTGGTATTCCGAATCGAGCTTTGTTGGGAGCAAGAATGGAAGGATTAGGGTATTACGAATTGTATCTGATGGACCCTTCCCATCGCAGAAAAATATTCGTCTGCAACAGTCAAAGTCTGAATTCGATAAAGAAAAAGATCGCGTGGTTTTAGGAGCAAGGATTTCAGTATACGAAGTATGATCCGGTGAGGAGGAAGAGATAGTGAATGTAGGATTAAGAATGTAGAATTAAGAATGAAGGATGGTGTATGTAGCTCTCCTAGGATGATTCCTTCGGCGTCCATTTAGTTTCGACAAAAGAGGGAGGAGGTGTAATTTTTTTGTTAAAAACTATAACCCAAATCTTTTCGCTTTCCAGATGAAACTACCTAATTTTACGGGTATCAACCTAAAACCGGATCTAGTTTGGCTTTTTTCTTTGGATATTTTTGGGGATAATTATGAGTACTGAAATTAATGATTCAATTAAAAATAGAGCTTTGGTTGCATTTAAACCAACTCATGGTGTTACTGAATACCAAGTAATTCTGGATTCTGGGGCTGATACAATTTGGGCTACAGAACAGCAGATTGCTGATATTTTTGACAGAAACCGAACAGTTATTGGAAGGCATATAAAGAATATCTTCAAAGAAAATGAATTAAAGCAAGATTCAGTTAGTGCAAAATTTGCACATACTGCCGAAGACGGAAAAACATATCAAGTCAATCACTACAATCTCGATGTTATAATTTCTGTTGGATACAGAGTTAAATCTCCTCTGGCAACAGAATTTAGAAAGTGGGCGACAAGTAAACTAAAAGAGTATTTAATTCAGGGCTACTCCATAAATAAGGCGCTACTGCAATCTAAATTGGAGCAGATTAAAGCGCTAGAATCGCAAATTGATCAATTAAATGAGGCGGCATTTCAAAATCAGAAACAAATAACGGAGGGATTTCTATCTATTATTGGGCATTATTCAAAGTCCTTTGAGCTTTTGAATAAATACGATACAGAAGAGTTGTCCATGGATGGGCTGAATGAAGAGGTTATTTATACGATCAATTATGCTGATGTTAAGCGTGCCATTCAAGAATTAAAACAGAATCTTATCGAGAAAGGTGAGGCTTCGGATATTTTCGGAAATGAGAAGGACAATTCATTTGAAGGTATTTTAGGAAGTATTTCTCAGACGGTTTTCGGTAAGCTGGCTTATCCCACAATTGAAGAACAAGCAGCTCAATTGTTATACTCAATCATTAAAGGACATGCCTTTTCAGATGGAAATAAAAGAATTGGATCCTTCGTATTTGTCTGGTTTCTCGAGCAAAACAACTATCACAAAACAAATGAAGGTCTAAGGAAAATTAACGACAATACACTAGTAGCCTTAGCACTTGCAGTAGCTCAAAGTGTACCAGAACAAAGAGAGCTAATGACAAAACTGATCATCAACCTAATAAAGAATTAACCTAACAAAAGGGGCTCAAACAATTTGTTAAGGATTTGCCTTTTTTTGTTAAAAACTATAGCCCAGATCTTTTCGCTTTCCAGATGAATGTCCCTAATTTTATGGGTATCAACCTAAAACCGGATCTAGCTTGGCTTTTTTCTTTGGTTATTTTGGGTGATTTGAAAAAATATAGGTTGTGTAAACTTAATATTACGTTTATACAATTGTTGTGGTTAATTAAATAAAAACGAAATAGAATGGCAATTACAAGTGGATTAACAATTCAAGGAACTCATGTTCAAACAATTTATTCCGACTTTATTACGCAAAGACTTTTAGTCAATAGAAACTATCAGCGAAAATTAGTTTGGACAATAGCAGAGAAAAGAAATTTTATTGATACGTTGTCTCGGGAATTGCCAATACCCTTGTTCCTGCTAGCTGAAGTACAATTTGAGAGTTCCAATAAACTTGAGATCATAGATGGCATGCAGCGGCTAGATGCGATATTTTCATTTATTGAGAATAGATATAGATTGAAAGATGGATATTTCGACCTATCTGTGATGAGCGACAGTCAATCAAGACTTGAAGATGGTATTTTACAGCAAAAGGAACCTAAACTTGACAAGGACTTTTGCCGTAAAATTGTAAATTACCTTTTACCCATTTCAAAATCTTCTTCCCTTTCCAATTCCAAAATAGAAGAAACGTTTCGTAGAATAAATTCTAATGGTAAGCACCTTTCTAATCAAGAACTACGACATGCGGGAACTCTGGGGAAATTTCCAAATTTGGTACGTGTCCTTGCTACAGATATAAGAAAAGATATTTCAAATGACCAGTTAGTTCTTAATGAGATGTCTAAAATCAGTATTACTCAGAAACGACTTGGTTACTACGGGGTGTCAGTACTTGACATGTTTTGGGTAAAGAATCACATTGTAAATTCTGAAAACATTAGAAATTCTACTGACGAAGAGATCATAGCATTCATTATCGCAGATATGGTATCCAAAGAAGACATTCATATGACCGCAAAAATGCTTGACAAGTATTATGGATACAATCCTAATCCTCTTTCTAGTGAATCGAAAGAATTAGATGAAATAGAAACTTCTCTTAGCAGAGTGTCAGAAGAAGTATTGGCTAAAAACTTTAGGCGCGTATTTGCTACAATCGAAAACATCCTTATCGAATCAGGGGAACATTTTCCTAAACTATTATTCAAACGAACACGAGGCACAAGTTTAAGAGAAATATATCATATTCTTTTCATGGCATTTCACCAACTAATGATTAAAGAAAATAAGACAATCCTTGACACTGGTAAATTAATAGATTCACTCAAAGGAATGGGAGATGATTTATTTACAAAGAATCAACTAAGGGATGCATATAAAGGAGAACACCGTAGAAATATTATAAACGCTGTAATTGGAAGAATACAAGGTAATTTCAAGGATAGAAGTAATAGTGATCCACTAAATGAAGATTGGACCCTAGAGTTTGAAAAAATTCTAATGCACTCTATAACTGAACAGAATCAAATCGATTTTAAACTCGGATTTACTACTCTTGACAATGGTAAATTCAACAAGAACTTGGTCCTCAAAGTTGCTAAGACACTAACTGCAATTTGCAATCTTGGTCCAGATAAATCTGGTTATGTTATAGCTGGAGTAGCAGATACCAAAGAAGATGCAAAAGAACATAAAAACCACTACAACAAAGATTCCTTCGAAATGAATAAGTTTCATGTGACTGGAATAGAACCTGAAGCGAACAAATACTATTCAGGAGTTGAAACATTTATGAGAAAAATTAAAGAAACAATAAGTCACGCACCAATAAAGCCAGATTCATATAAAAATGACATTCTCTCAAACATTATTTCACGACAATATCATGGCAAAGAAGTTCTGATATTTAAAGCTGTACCAACTTCGAAGCCTATACTTTATGATGGCGAAATTTATGAAAGACATTTATCTAATAATCATAAAGTAGAACCAGAGAACCACCATAGTGTCTATGAGAGATTTTATAAAAAAGACTAACCACAACAATGGGTATAAAAACATAGGACGGACAGTTAAGTGCTTCGAAATGTCCTACGTTTCATACCCGAAACCATCACTACTAATAATAAACCAAAACATCCCCAATTCCATAAAATTAGAGTATATTTGATAGTATCAAATGATAGTATCCAGAAATGAATCCTCCTTATAAAATCACGACTGAAATTTTAGAGATGGTGGCTTCTATTTCGGAAAAAATTGGTCAAATAAATGCGAAATATTTAGACAAACCTTCGCCTAAACTAAGGAAAGAAAATCGTATCAAGACAATTCATTCATCCTTAAGTATCGAGGGAAATACGCTTTCTGAGGATCAAATCACATCTTTAATTGAAAATAAACGGATTGTCGGTCCTGAAAAAGATGTGAATGAAGTATTGAATGCAATCAGGGTTTATGATCAATTACACGCATTCAATCATGAATCAGCGAATTCGTTTTTACGCGCTCATAGAGAACTTATGAAAGGTTTAATTCCTGACAATGGTAAATATCGAAAAAAAGGTGTTGGTATTATGGCAGGAGGTAAAGTAGCACATAAGGCGCCTCCCGCTGAAAATGTACCTACTTTAATGAAGGAATTATTTAGTTATCTAAAAACGTCTAAGGAGCTTACACTTATAAAAAGTTGTGTTTTTCACTATGAAATGGAGTTTATTCACCCTTTTAGTGACGGAAATGGTAGAATGGGGCGCTTATGGCAAACACTAATTCTAATACAGAAATATCCAGTTTTTGAATTCATACCGTTTGAAAACATAATTCACAAAACTCAAAACAATTATTATCTAGCACTTTCAAAAAGCGATAAGACTGGTAATTCAACTCCGTTTATTGAATACATGCTTAATGTGATCAATGATTCATTGTATAATATGCTTGATTTTAGAAGTCGTATTATGAGCGCGGAAGATCGTTTAACCTATTTTTCTGAAATTTGTGAAGATGAATTCAGTCGTAAAGAGTATATGGACATCTTCAATGACATTTCATCCGCTACAGCTAGCAGAGATTTGAAGAGAGGAGTTGAACTCGGCATATTCGAAAAAGAAGGAGATAAAGCAAAGACGATTTATAGATTGAAGAAATAATAGGAAAGATAAAATCTATGAATCCATAAAAACGAGTATATTAATTCTTTTGAATAAAAAGTATCAACCTTAACCGATCAAAATGAAAATTTATCTAACCAATCAAAGCTCCAAATTTCCAAAACACCTTGAGTTTTTCAAAAATCAGAAGATTATGGAATATGAGAGGGATAATCTGAATGAGAAGATTTCGAAAATTGAGATTGATTGTGAATTTTCAAAACTTAATTTAAATTTCTTCTTTAATTATGAAATTTTCCCTGAATCCATTATAAACTCGTTGTGTCAATGGAATTATGAAAATAGAGAAATGGCAGCGGGTGATACCATAGTTCAACAAGCATTTTTACCGCCAGTTAAAAGCTTTTCACAAAAAGTGATTTTTGCAGTTAGAATTCATGAAGTGATTGATCAGGCTGAAATAAAGGGATTTAGTTATGAAACATTAAATGGGCATGTAGAAAGAGGGATTTCAATATTTACAATTGAAAAAAATAAGGAAAAATCAATATTCAAAATTCATACTTTTTCAAAACCTGGAAACTTGCTAACCCGATTGGTCGGACCAGTATTCTCAGTGCCGTACCAATCCTATTCCACGAAAAAAGCCCTGAATAATGTAAAAGAAAGGATTGAAAAGAGTAAATACTAAGTTTAATTAAGAGAAATTATCAAAACACTAAAAAAAATGAAATACTATTTCGACACTGAGGATGGTCCAACACGAGAAACTTCGCATCCGGATTTTGTAAAATCGATGGATGCTGAATTCTATTACGATTGCACGGATGAATTTTCGCCTTTTGGGAACGATGATGGCGCGGATTTGTTGTTCAATCTTGAGGATTGGTACAGAGAGAAAAAACTAAGCCGAAACATTCTTAAATGGATGTTTAACCAGATTGACCAAATGGGGTTTGAATACCAGAGTAAAGGTTGCTCTGAAATCATGGATCTAGAAACCTTAAACAAAATCCAAGAAGTAGATGAATACCTTATCCGCTCTATGGATAACTCCATAATTGCAACCGGTTTTGGGCAAATTAAAATCACTGGTAAAATTGACTCCAAACTAAAAGAGGTGACCATCAAAGCCCTAGACCGACAAATGCTGCTAGATGAGGAAGACGATAAAGAATATGTCAATCGTCTTGAAAAAATGAAAAGTGATTTGGTTAGTTTTGGGTAATTGTAAATAGCACTTATTTTTTTGGTCAACCTAAACTCTACAATCAGAAAATGAAAAATCTACTAACAATAATCTTCTGCATAATTTCAATTGCTGTTTCTGCTCAAACAAATGACTGTGGCTGTTTTGACGGAATTGGATCTTCTAAATCTGACAAACCAAGTTTGATAATCGAGTTTGGGAATGGAATCACGGTTTCTGTGTGTGGTTTTGAAAAGGAAAAACGAAGTGAAAATGAAGTGCTAATTTCAGAGTTTAATGTTTTTAATTGTAAGACAGGTAAGCAACTTGTTGAATATGATGCTCTTCAAAACTGCATTGTGCGTAAAGATGCTGAAGGGCTTTCGATTGCAGAATTAAAGTATTTACCTGTGGGCGAGAATTGGGAGTGGGGATATGTAAAAATTGGAGTTCAGCAGATTTTGGTCAAAGAAGATAAGCTCGTGGTTCTAGACCAAAAACCCGAATTCGAGAAAGTGAAAATTGATAAAAAAAGACTGGACAGTTTTCTTGAAAAAATTAGAGGATTAAAAGGAGTCGGAAAGCTTGATGATCCGGAAAAAATTATTGCTAGACTTGAAATTCTCGCTTTAAACGACAATAAAGAAGCTAAGGAAGTATTATACGATTTTAAAAGCTATTTCAACTGTAAAATTGACGGAGCAATAGCCGAACAATGGAAAGATGCCGTTGCAACAGTTGAGAGGATGAGAAAGTAAATAAATAATATGTAAATGATAGTTGTAATTACCTACAGGAAATGAGCTTTAAAGTCTTCAAAGAAATAGTGTATCGAATTTGTAGGGAATTGAATTACTCAGTAATCCAGTTTTATGAAGCAGATATAACTCCAAACTTTCATACAGCACATGTTAGAATGAATGAGAAAGATTTATTTGTTCTGTGTTCCCATGAAAATCACTGGGCTTATAGCAGTTTTTACTCCACAAGTGAGTGTCGTTTAGAATTTTTAGATGTTCCGAATTTTTCAAAACTTTTGTTCGATTATTATGATATTCAAGTACATTCAACCGAAGAATTAAACAGTATGTTTTCGAATAAATACAATTGTTTGGAAAGCGACATTAAATATTGGAAACCCCGAACAGAAGGAGATGGCTTGTTTAATTGGTGGGATTGAATCTTAGGCTGAATGAAAGCGTTTAAATGCACTAAATATTAGAGTTTAGTTTGAAAGGAAAAGAAATAGGGAAATTGCTTTTCAAGCATGATAATTATTGGTCTGTTTTAAAATATATGGCAATCGCCGCAGTTGGGGCATTTGTTTTGTCAAATATTATTGGTGAAATGGGCTATTTTGGGGTATGGTATTTTTTTCCATTCGTCGAACTAACCATTTTATTTGTCGGACTAGGGAATTTGAAAAAAGTCGAATTGTCTAGGACTGCGTTGTCGGTGACATATCCTGTTTTTGGTAAGCCCTTGTTTATAGATCAAAAAGATTTTTCTCGATTAAAGTTCAAAATAAGTTTGATCCATGAATCTGAAAGTGATGTGGATTATGATGAAATAAAACTATTTGTGGATAAAAATAAGATTGCCAAAAAGGTTTTTGATGTTGATCGCACAGCTCCTAGATTGTACAGAAATAGCAGCAGAGCAGGGGTAGAGTGGGAGTTTGACTACAATATCAGAGAGTCATTTCAGCGCAGAATGAAAAATTATGAAAAGCGTCTTGAGATTCAGGCAAAAAATCTAGCCAAAAGGAAAAGTAGATAAGAGTTGAATTCAATTTTCTCCAAACAATCCTTCATTCTTCATTCTTCATTTTTAATTTTTCATTCATACCTTTGCTCAAACTACTCAAAATGAAAAAGATAAATCTACTTCTGTTAAGCTTAACCTTAACTCTTTTCTCGAACGCACAAACTTGGTTTGATATCGGTGCTCGTGGTTCTGTGGGAACTTCCTTTTGGATTAATTCCAATACTTATGGGAGTTCGGCTTTGAGTCCGCGGTTCGACGTTTCTTGGGGTGCAGGAGCGCGTGTTGGGATTAATTTTGGTGAAGGACCTGGGATTGTACTGGAAGGTTTGTATGGTCAGCATGGAGCAGGGTATAAGCAGCAGATGGATGACGGCAATGGAGGAACTTACGAACTCAAAAGGAAATCCAAGATGGGTCTTGCCGAAGCGAATGTGCTGTTTCGTTGGTTGAAGAATTCGACTTATGTGGAGATAGGTCCTTCCTTCGCGTTTCCTTTGAATCCGAGAGATATTGATGATAATGGTATGTATGAAGCGCCCGCCAATTATTTCAATAAAATCATGTATGGGGCACAATTTGGTTTGGGTGGATTGATTGTCGGAAATGAGCGAGTAGGGCTGATGCTGGGCTTTAAAGTGAATTATAATTTTTCTGATTTGATCTCAAATGATGGTCAAAATGCCAACTATCAGATGGTAAATCCGTCTAATGATTGGGGGTTTAACGAATACAAAGGAACCCATCCGCTTTCGGTTCAATTGTGCTTGGAAGTGAACTATTCCCTAGGTTATTTGGTTAAAGCTAGGTGTGGTAAACGAACGTATTTGATGAGTTTTTAATGGATAAAGCAGAAGTAAAAGCATTCAAATTTTTAAATATTCAAGATCGCTTAAATCTGGTCTTGAACAAAGGTGAGTTTTGCGGAACCCGGACTTTTTTAGGGAATGAAGTCAAACTCTACCAATACAAAGGCGAATTCGTGGAGGTCTGGCGAAATCTAGCTCGTGGATGTGTCTACCAAGTTGAAATCCAAAGAAATCAGAATATCCTGTTTGAGTATGTGAAGGATGTTAAAATCTAACTACTGCTTAATCACCCGAACGGCTTCAGTTCCATTCACAAACAATAGATAAATTCCCTTTCCATAATTCGACATATCGATGGAGTAGGAAGGGCTCTTAAGTTCTGCTTTAAAGACTTCTTTTCCATCAATAGTCAGTAACTCGAGTTTGTTGATCATGGTTGCGTGTTCAATCTGGAGGATGTCTGTGGTCGGATTCGGGAAAACACTGAAAATGTCTTGATTCAAATCGTCTAAGCTTGCATTTCCAACTAAGAAAGGATCCGAAATATTATAACATCCAGCGGAGTCCATTACCTGAACGGTATAATAACCGTTATTTTGCGGGTAAGACAATTGACCTGTTTCACCCTGAATCAAACCACCTTCATAATACCATTGGTAAAAATCAGCAGAGGAGGAAAGTAGTCCACCACCAAACTCCACTATGGTAGGAATTAAAGGTGTTGTTCCTTCTCTTACAAAAATGGAGTCCGTTCGATCCCAACAACCTAATTGATCCGCCGCATAGGCATAAACATATTGTTCGTTAAATAATTGTAT
>JAUICI010000149.1 GCA_030427935.1 Bacteroidia bacterium
AAAAAACTATTCTATTTCAAGGATATCTTACCATGACGTTAAAAATTAAGAGCTCAAATTTAATGAAAAAAAAGGCTCAATCATATGATCAAGCCTTACTTAAAATGTTATAATTTTTACAGAAACCTGAAGTCCTTTCCGGGAAAATGAGCAGAATGACCTAGCTCTTCTTCAATTCTTATTAATTGATTGTATTTTGCAATTCTATCTGATCTCGAAGCTGATCCAGTTTTGATTTGCCCACAATTAAGTGCAACAGCCAAATCTGCAATGGTGGAGTCTTCAGTTTCTCCAGATCTATGAGACATGACAGAAGTGTAGGAATTCTTATGTGCTAAATTCACTGCATCGATAGTTTCAGATAGCGAGCCAATTTGATTTACTTTCACAAGAATTGAATTCGCTATATTTTCAGAAATTCCTTTTTGTAATCTTTTGGTATTAGTAACAAACAAATCGTCTCCAACCAGTTGAACTTTGTTTCCTAACTCAGTTGTAAGTTCTGCCCAACCATCCCAATCATCTTCCTGAAGACCATCTTCAATGGAAACGATAGGGTATTTAGAACACCAATCTTTCCAGAAACCAACCATTTCGGAAGAAGTCATTTCATCTCCAGTTGATTCAAAAATGTATTTCTTAGATTCCGTATTATAGAATTCAGAAGAAGCTGCATCTAATGCAATATAGATATCTTTCCCTGGTTTATAACCTGCATTTTCAACCGCTTTCAAAACATATTCAATGGCTTCATCATTGGAACCTAAATTCGGAGCAAAACCACCTTCATCTCCAACATTCGTTGCAAATCCTTTGTCTTGAAGCACTTTCTTCAAATGATGAAAAACTTCAGTTCCCATTCTTAAGCTTTCAGAGAAAGTATCAGCTCCAAATGGCATAATCATGAATTCCTGAATATCGATTTTATTATCAGCATGAGAACCTCCATTTAAAATATTCATCATTGGAACAGGTAAAGTTGATCCACCAACTCCGCCAATGTATTTGTATAGAGACAAGCCCGATTCATTAGCGGCTGCTCTAGCTACAGCAAGTGACACACCAAGTATCGCATTCGCACCAATTTTTGCTTTGTTTTCAGTACCATCCAATTGAATCAACAAATTGTCAATTCCCCTTTGATCGAAAACATAGGCATTTTCTAAAGCTTGGTTAATTGTTGTATTGATGTGATTTACCGCAGTAAGAACCCCTTTACCCATATAGGCTTTTTCATCACCATCTCTTAGTTCTACTGCTTCATGTATTCCTGTTGATGCACCTGAAGGAACCGCAGCTCTTCCAAATCCACCATTAGCAGTATAAACATCTACTTCAACTGTAGGATTACCTCTGGAATCTAAAATTTGTCTTCCTTTTACTCTAACGATATAAGACATAATTATTTATTATTTTTCATATTATCAATAAACTGATCGAACAAGTATCTTGAATCATGTGGACCAGCTGAAGCTTCAGGGTGATATTGAACTGAAAAAACGGGTTTTCCTTTTAGCTCAATTCCTGCGCAAGTATCATCATTCAAATGGATATGTGTCAGTTCTATATCCTCTCTTTCTTCAACCATTGATCTCTTAACAACAAACCCATGGTTTTGGGAAGTAATCTCCCCTTTTCCAGTTTTCAAATTTTTGATTGGATGATTTAGTCCTCTGTGACCATTGTGCATTTTCTCTGTTTCCAATCCTTGGCTCAAACTTAATAGCTGATGTCCTAGACAGATACCGAAAATTGGTAATCCTGAATCCACAAAGGATTTCACATTCTCAATTTCATTTGGCATTGCTGATGGGTCGCCAGGACCATTTGATAACATAATGCCGTCTGGGTTAAACTCTTTAATCTGTTCTATTGTAGTATCAAGAGGAAAGACTTTTACAAAACATCCTCTATCAGTCAAGCATCGAACAATATTTCTTTTCACACCATAATCCAGGCATGCAACTTTTAATTCGGCATTTTCATCACCAGAAGTGTAGGCATTTTTAGTAGAAACTTTTGAAGCAAGTTCCATCCCATCCATAGAAGGTACTTCTTTAACCTCTTTTTTAAGGCTTTCTACATTTAGATTGTCTGAGGATATAATTGCATTCATTGCACCTTTGTCTCTTATATAACGCACTAAGGCACGCGTATCGATATCTGAAATGCCAACTTTATCATCTTTTAACAAATAATCATTCAAACTTCCACTAGCGGATGCTCTTGAATAACCATCAGAGAATTTCTTTGTTACGATACCTGCAATCTTCAGGGAATCCGATTCTGCTTCATCATCATGAACTCCATAATTCCCAATATGGGAAGTTGTCATGATTAATATTTGACCAAGATAAGATGGATCCGTATATACTTCTTGATATCCCGTCATCCCCGTATTGAATGCGATTTCACCTCCAATTGTTCCTTTTTTTCCAATTGCTTTTCCTTCGAAAACAGTTCCGTCTTCCAGAACCAGATATGCCTTTTCTCTTTCCATATTAAAAAATTGACTGGACAAAATTAGAATTAATATTTATTTAATAAAAAAGGGAGGTTATGATTAACCTCCCTTTTTATAAACGTATTTTCAACAAAACGATTATTCTTCAGTTTTTTCTTCTTTAGAATCGTCTGCTTTGTCTTCTTTCTTTTCTTCCTTTGGAGCCTCTTCTTTAGCTGGCTCTTCAGTTTTAGCTTCAGCTTTTGGTGCCTCTTTAGGCTCCTCTGCTTTTGGCTCTTCTTTAGTTTCAGCTGGTGCTTCAACTTTCGCCTCTGGCGCTTCAGCCTTTGTTTCTTCAGCTACTTCTTTTGCTGCAGCTTCCGTTGGTTTGTTAGCTCCACCACCTCTTCTAGATCTTCTAGTAGTTTTCTTAGCTGGTTTAGCTTCTTGTAGCATCAATTCGTTGAAATCAACCAATTCGATCATACACATTTCAGCGTTATCACCTAATCTGTTTTCTGTTCTGATAATTCTAGTATATCCACCATTTCTATCAGCAATTTTAGGAGCAACTTCTCTGAACAACTCAGTCACCGCATATTTATTTTGAAGATATCTAAAAACAATTCTTCTTGAATGCGTTGAATCAGTTTTCGATTTTGTTAAAACTGGCTCAATAAACTGTCTCAATGCTTTTGCTTTTGCAACTGTTGTATTGATTCTTTTATGCTCAATTAATGAACAAGCCATGTTTGAAAGCATCGCATTTCTATGTGCTGCTTTTCTTCCTAAATGATTAAATTTCTTACCGTGTCTCATCTTAAATAATTTGCGTTCAAACCTGCTATAGAATTTGAACGAGTGTTTATAATTTTAAACCTAACCTTATTGTTTGTTTTAGACTCCCTCACAAGGATTTTGGGAGAAAAGAACCCTGACACAAAGGTCAGGGTCAATTTTTTTTATTCTTTGTCTAATTTGTATTTAGATACATTCATTCCAAATGACAACCCTTTTGACTCTACCAAATCTTCAAGCTCTGTAAGCGATTTCTTACCGAAGTTTCTAAATTTCAAAAGATCGTTTTTGTTGTATGAAACAAGATCTCCTAAAGTTTCAACGTCAGCAGCTTTCAAACAATTTAAAGCTCTAACTGAAAGATCAAGATCAACTAGTTTCGTTTTCAACAATTGTCTCATGTGAAGTGAAGTTTCATCGAACTCTTCAGTTTCTGATTTCTCTTCAGTATCAATTGTAATCTTCTCATCAGAAAACAACATAAAGTGGTGAATCAAAATCTTTGCTGCTTCTTTCAAAGCATCTTTTGGATGAATTGATCCATCAGAGATGATATCGAAAACTAATTTTTCATAATCCGTTTTTTGCTCAACTCTGAAGTTTTCAACTGCATACTTTACATTCTTAATCGGAGTAAAGATTGAATCAATGAAAATAGTTCCGATTGGTGCATTAGAAGTTTTATTCTCTTCTGCAGGAACATATCCTCTTCCCTTATTGATTGTTAACTCAATATCCAACTTCACATTAGGTTCCATAGTACAGATCACGTGATCTGGGTTCAATACCTGGAATGCAGAAGTAAACTTTCCAATATCACCAGCAGTAAATTTATCCTGACCAGTAACAGAAATAATTACTTGCTCTGAATCTGTTCCTTCAATCTGCTGCTTGAACCTTACTTGTTTCAAGTTCAATACGATCTCAGTCACATCTTCTACCACACCTTTGATAGTCGAGAATTCGTGCTCAACACCTTCAATTTTGATTGAAGTTATTGCGTATCCTTCTAAAGATGAAAGTAATGTTCTTCTTAAAGCGTTACCAATAGTAACACCGTATCCTGGTTCCAACGGACGGAATTCGAATTGTCCAACGAAATCGTCGGATTGTACCATAAATACTTTATCTGGTTTTTGGAAGTCTAATATTGCCATTTTAGTCTTTTCTTAATTTATTATTTCGAATACAATTCAACGATCAACTGCTCCTTGATGTTTTCAGGGATCATTTCTCTAGAAGGAACAGACATGAACTTTCCAGACATTGATGAAGAATCCCAATCAAGCCAATCAAATTTTTGAGTATTTGTACTCAAAGCAGCTTGAATAACTTCAAGAGACTTTGACTTTTCTCTTACAGCGATCACATCACCTTCTTTCATTCTATATGAAGGAATGTTTACCACTTCACCATTTACCAAAATGTGTCTGTGATTAACCAACTGTCTAGCCTGTCTTCTCGTTGAAGCAATTCCTAATCTAAAAACTGTATTATCTAGTCTCGACTCACATAATTGAAGTAAGTTTTGACCAGTAATTCCTTTCATTCTGGAAGCAGTTTTGAAAAGGTTTGAGAATTGTCTCTCAAGAATACCATAAGTATACTTTGCCTTTTGCTTTTCTTCCAACTGAATTGCATATTCAGATTTTTTACCTCTTCTCTTATTTGGGCCATGCACACCTGGAGGGTAATTTTTTCTCTCCAAGGCTTTATCCTCTCCAAAGATTGGTTCTCTGAACTTTCTAGCAATTTTTGATTTTGGACCTCTATATCTTGCCATTTCTTAACTTTTTCTAATTAAACTCTTCTTCTTTTTGGAGGTCTACATCCATTGTGTGGAAGTGGGGTAACATCTACAATTTCAGACACTTCGATCCCACTATTGTGAATCGTTCTGATAGCAGATTCTCTACCTGATCCAGGCCCCTTTACATAAACCTTTACTTTTCTCAATCCAAGATCATAAGCTTCTTTAGAACAATCCTGAGCCGCCATTTGAGCAGCATAAGGTGTGTTCTTTTTCGAACCTCTAAATCCCATCTTACCAGCAGAAGACCAAGCAAGAACTTCTCCGGCGTTATTTGTTAAAGAAATAATAATGTTGTTAAAGGACGCTGAAATATGAGCTTGCCCATGTGCATCAACTTTAACATTCTTTTTCTTCGCTTTATTAGATTTTGCCATATTCTAATATTTATTATTTAGTTGCCATTTTTTTGTTAGCAACAGTCTTCTTTTTACCTTTTCTTGTTCTAGAGTTATTCTTAGTTCTCTGACCTCTTAATGGAAGCCCAGCTCTGTGACGAATTCCTCTATAGCATCCGATATCCATCAAACGTTTGATGTTCAACTGAACTTCAGATCTTAATGCACCTTCAACTTTAATCTCGTTGACTGCATTTCTGATCTTTCCTTGTTGATCATCTGTCCAATCACTAACCTTTACGTTATGATCGATCCCACAAGAATCCAAAATTTCTTGAGCTCTGCTTCTACCAATACCATAGATATAAGTAAGCCCGATAACTCCTCTTTTGTTCTTTGGTAAATCTATTCCAGCAATCCTTGCCATACTCTTTACTTTTTTAACCCTGTCTTTGCTTGAACTTTGGGTTCTTTTTATTAATTACGTAAACTCTTCCTTTTCTTTTGACTATTTTACAGTCTTCAGATCTCTTCTTTACTGACGCTCTTACTTTCATAACAAATTCTTATTTGTATCTAAATGTTATTCTTCCTTTTGTCAAATCATAAGGGGACATTTCAACCTTTACTCTGTCTCCTGGTAAAATCTTGATATAGTACATTCTCATTTTTCCAGAAATATGAGCAGTAATCACGTGACCGTTTTCAAGCTCAACTCTGAACATTGCATTTGATAATGCTTCGATAATTGTTCCGTCCTGTTCTATTGATGTCTGCTTTGCCATATCAAATAATTATACCATTCCTCCCCCGGATATTTCATTTCTTCTTCCCTTGATCTTGCCACCTTCCATAAGACCGTCGTAATGTCTTGAAAGAAGGTAACTCTCAATTTGCTGTAAGGTATCCAATACCACACCAACCATAATCAGAAGTGAAGTTCCTCCGAAAAACATTGCAAATCCTTGAGTAACTCCTGCTTGCATTGCAAAGGCAGGAAGAATTGCAATAATTCCTAGAAACAAAGCTCCTGGAAGTGTAATTTTAGATAACACACTATCTATAAACTCAGCGGTATGCGACCCTGGTTTAACACCTGGGATAAAACCACCATTTCTTTTCATATCGTCTGCCATTTGCTTTGGATTGATCATGATCGCCGTATAGAAATACGTGAAAACAATAATCACCACTGCAAAAATGAAGTTATACCAGAACCCTTGAATATCTGTTAAAGATGCAAATGCAGTCGACTGGAAATATTGTGCAGCCATTAATGGAATGGACATAATCGCCTGTGCAAATATAATCGGCATAACACCAGATGAATTTACTTTAAGCGGGATATAGTCACGCGCACCTTGTTCTGCAAGATTCGCTCTTCCACCAACTACTCTTTTCGCATACTGAACCGGTATTCTTCTAACTCCTTGGACGAGTAAAACTGTAACCAGAATTACTACAAGGAAAACAACCATTTCAACAATGATCAAAAAGATATTACCGTCTTCTGCCTTTAAACTAACTTCCTGGAAGAAGGCTTGTGGTAAACCGGCCAAGATCCCAACAGTAATCAAGAGGGATATACCATTACCAATACCTCGATCAGTAATCTTCTCACCAATCCACATCACAAACATGGTTCCTCCAATAAGTAGGGCAACCGTTGAAACCCACCAGAAAGGTGTTGCATCAACTAATGCTTGGGGTGGTACAGTAAGAGAAATATAACTTGGAGCCTGGAAGGCACAGATCGCAATGGTCAATAAACGTGTATAATTATTGATTTTTTTACGGCCTGATTCTCCATCTTGCTGCATCTTTTGAATTTGCGGAATTGCAAAGCCTAGAAGCTGCATAATAATCGATGCCGAAATATAAGGCATGATTCCTAAAGCAAGGATTGAAGCACGAGAAAAGGCTCCTCCTGTAAACAAAGCCAGGATAGCACCTAATCCAGTTGTACTACTCTCCAATTTACTTGGGTCGATCCCAGGAAGAACAACGTAAGATCCGATTCTGTAAACCAAAATCAATCCAAGCGTTAGAATAATTCTTTTTCTAAGCTCTTCGACCTTCCAAATGTTCTGTAATGTATTTATAAATCTCTTCATTAGTAATTTTCAGATTACATCGTTGCAACTTCTCCTCCATTCTTTTCGATCGCAGCTTTTGCTGATTCTGAAAAAGCATGTGCTTTCACATTCACTTTAGCGCTAAGCTCTCCTCTACCAAGAATTTTAACTTTATCATTCTTTGAAACGATTCCGTTTTCAGAAAGAATTTCAGGAGTAATTTCTTTTACCTTTTTCTTGTCAACCAAATTTTGGATTACATCTAAGTTGATTGCTTTGTATTCAACTCTGTTGATGTTTTTAAATCCAAATTTAGGAACACGTCTTTGTAAAGGCATTTGTCCTCCTTCGAAACCGATCTTTCTCGAATAACCAGATCTCGACTTGGCACCTTTGTGTCCTCTTGTAGAAGTACCACCTCTACCAGAACCTTGTCCTCTACCGATTCTCTTTCTAGTTTTAACTGATCCGGATGCCGGTTTTAAACTACCTAAATTCATCTCTCAAAAATGTTTTTTATTTAACTACTTCAACTAAATGACTAACTTTCTTAATCATTCCTTGAATCTGAGGTGTATCTTCTTTTTCTACAACTCTATTCATCTTGTTCAAACCTAAAGCAACTAAAGTCGCTTTTTGGTCTTTTGGTCTATTAATACCGCTTCTTACTTGTTTAATCTTAATCTTAGCCATTGTATTAAATATTAACCGTTAAACACTTTGTCCATGCTCACACCTCTCTGTCTTGCAACAGTAGCGGCATCTCTCATTTCTTCTAGGGCCGCAATAGTTGCTTTAACAACATTGTGCGGGTTTGAAGACCCTTGAGATTTAGCAAGTACATCTGTAATACCTACACTCTCCAGTACAGCTCTCATCGCACCACCTGCGATAACTCCTGTACCGTTTGAAGCTGGTTTTAACATTACTCTAGCTCCTGAGTATTTTCCTTTTTGAAGGTGTGGAACTGTTCCGTTAATTACCGGAACCTTAATTAAGTTCTTTTTCGCATCATCAATTCCTTTCGAAATCGCTTCAGTTACTTCTTTTGCTTTCCCTAATCCGTGTCCAACAACACCATTCTCATTTCCAACAACAACGATTGCCGAAAAGCTGAAAGTTCTACCACCTTTTGTTACTTTGGTAACTCTGTTGATAGCAACCAACTTATCCTTCAATTCAATGTCAACCGACTTTACTTTATTACTTGTTTGTGACATAACTTAAAATTTTAATCCAGCTTCTCTTGCAGCTTCCGCCAAAGATTTAACTCTACCGTGATATAAATACCCATTTCTATCAAAAACAATCTCAGTAATTCCAGCTGAAAGTGCTTTTTCCGCTATCTCTTTACCAACAAGTTGAGCTTGCTCAGTCTTGTTTACCCCTTCGGCTTTTTTATTTCCTTTTGAGGATGCAGACACAAGTGTTTTGCTGTTGGTATCATCAATAATTTGAGCATAGATTTGTTTATTGCTTCGATAAACACTCATTCTTGGTTTTTCAGTAGATCCAAAAATTTTCTTTCTGATTCTTCTTTTAACCTTAGCTCTTGCTTCTTCTTTATTAAATGCCATGATCAAAAATTATTAACCAGCAGCTTTACCTGCTTTTCTTCTAATATATTCGTCTTTGTACTTAATTCCCTTCCCTTTGTATGGCTCAGGTTTTCTAAGCGATCTGATTTTCGCTGCTACCTGCCCTACAAGTTGCTTATCATGCGATTCCAATGTTACTACAGGAGCTTGTCCTTTTTCTGTAGCAGCAGAAACTTTGATTTCTGTTGGAATTTCGATAGCAACAGGATGAGAATATCCAATTACCATTTCCAGAATTTGTCCTTTAGTTGTAGCTCTATAACCAACCCCAACTAATTCCAATTCTTTTTTGTATCCGTTAGTAACTCCTTCAACCATGTTAGCAATTAATGCACGGTATAAACCATGCTTTGCTCTGTGGTCTTTCATTTCTGAAGCTCTTGTTAAAGTAAGTACTCCATCTTCAATAGAA
>JAUICI010000150.1 GCA_030427935.1 Bacteroidia bacterium
GTGTTTCTATGCAATATAAGCGTAAAAAGACTCGTGTGCTAATTGAATTTCAGGAAGTATTGCCTCAATCTATGTATTTTACAACACGTAGTATATACTTGAAAGAAATGAAATTTGACTTCAAAGCATTCTTTAAAAAGAACTGGCAGCATTTTGCCGTTCTAGGTTTATTCATTGTAATCACATTTATTTATTTCAGTCCGGCTTTTACAGGTCACACTTTAAATCAAACCGATATTCAAAATTATATCGGAATGAGCCGTGAAACTACTGAATACAAAGAGAACGGGGAACATATCGGTTGGACAAACTCCATGTTTAGTGGAATGCCAACGGAGCAAATTTCTGGAGATGTAAGCGGAAATTGGACAAGATGGATTGGTCATGTATTCTCACTTGGTTTACCCTACATTACTTGGGCCTTTATCATCTCGATGGTGACCATGTACATTTTATTACAAACGTTTAGACTGAAACCTTTTATCAGTGCTATTGGATCGATTGCTTATGCTTTGACTTCGTATATGATCATCATTATTAAAGTTGGTCATACTTCGAAATCATTTGCCATGGCTTATATTCCTTTAGTCATAGCCGGTTTCTATATTCTCTATCGACGAAACTGGAAGCTAGGAATATTAGTTTCGATGGTTGCCATGACCTTAGAACTTGCTGTAAACCATGTTCAAATCACCTATTATTTGGCGATTATCATGGTGTTCCTAGGTATTGTTGAGCTGATCAATGCAATAAAAGAGAAAAGAATTAAAGAATTTTCGATTCGTACAGGAATGTTAGTTGGGGCTTATATTGTCGCCTTGATTGTGAATTTCTCTCTTTTATTCGGAACCTTAGATTATACGAAATATTCAACCAGAGGGAAATCGGAATTAACTATCACACCAAATGATAAGGAAAATGACAAAACGGATGGTCTGGATAGATCCTACATCGTTGACTGGAGTTATGGAATTCAGGAAACTTGGACTTTAATTATTCCAGAAGCGAAAGGTGGGAAATCCGAATTATTACTGAAAGACAAAGATCTAGTAAAAGGAATTGATTCGAAATTTAAAGGTGGAAACTTTCCAGTTCAGAACAATGTTAGATATTGGGGTGACCAAGGGTATGTAGAAGGCCCCGTATATGTTGGTGTCATTGTGGTTTTCCTCTTCATTTTGGGAATGATTTATGTCAAAGACAAGATGAAATGGGGGATTTTGGCAGCTGTTATTCTTGGAATGATGCTGAGCTGGGGTGGAAATTTCCCTGGTTTGACAGATTTCTTTATCGACAATGCCCCACTATACAATAAGTTTAGAGCTGTATCCATGACTCTGGTTATTCTAGAATTCTGTCTTCCATTTTTGGCTTTACTCTTTATTAAAGAATTGTACGAGAAACCAGATGAGATCAAAAACAACCCAAAAGGCTTTTATATTGCCTCTGGAGTAATGGGACTAATTTTCCTAGCATTTATGATCACACCAGACTCCTTTTTGGATTTTCAATCGAAGAAAGAAGTTGAACAGTTTGAAAACTTCGTAAAACAAGTTAACGATCCAGCGAATCCAACTTTTTCCCAATATAATGAAGCTCAGAAACAAGAAATAATTCGACAATTTTCCGAATCCAGAGCTGAATTGACCAATGTTCGTATTGGAATTTTCAGATCGGACACAGGTAGATCTTTTGCCTTTTTGTTATTAGCAGCTGGATTACTTTATCTCTTCATTTTCAGAGGTATTCGTAATCAAATGCTTGTAATTGGAGGACTTGGTTTATTGATTACAATTGACCTTTTCACAGTTGACCAGCGTTATTTGAACAATGAGAAAGAAGGAAAGAATTACAAAGAATGGGTGAAGAAATTAGACCTTCAATATCCGTTTTATGCTGAACCTGCAGAGCAAACAATCCTTCAACAGGAGGTTAGTCAAAACCCGAAACTGCAAGAAGCATTCGCTGCTGAGGATGCGAAAATAGCGGAATTCAAAAAGGAGAATGAATTAAAAGAAAATGAAATCGGTAAGTACAGAGCTTATAGATATTTTAGAGTCTTGAACAAAAACACACACTTTAGAGTGCATGATTTCTCTTCTGGATTCAGTTCTGGTCGTTCCTCTTACTTCCACAAAACGATTGGTGGATATCATGGAGCAAAATTGAAAAGATATAATGAGGTGTGGAATTTCTATTTCCAACCAGATTCAAAATATTTGAATAATTATACAGGAATGAAAGTACTCAGCATGTTGAATGCGAAGTACTTCATGCAAAAACCGAGCAGAGACGAACCTAGAGTGGCTCAAGCAAACCCAGCAGCTCTTGGAAATGCTTGGTTGGTCAATTCTGTTAAATATGTAGATACGCCGGATGATGAAATCTTGGCTCTTGGAGATTCCATTTGGGATCCGAGAACCATGGCTATCGTAAACTCTAAATATTCAAATGCAATTGGAGGAGAGCAATTTTCTGGAGTTGGAAATGTGACTTTAGAGACTTATCATCCAACAAGAATGGTCTATAAATTCAATTCTCAGGAAGATCAGTTGGTTGTTTTCTCGGAAGTATATTATCCAGAAAATTGGACCTTAACTGTTGATGGACAAGAAACTGAAATTATTTGTGCTAATTATATTCTAAGAGGAGCAAAAGTTCCAGCTGGAGAGCACGAGATTGTCATGACTTACAACAATCCAAAAACAGCTCAGTACAACACCATCTCGAAAGTGGGATCGGGAATGTTCTACGCGGTTTTATTTGGAATGATCTTCTTGCTTTTCAAGGATTCTAAAAACAATCCTGCTGAAACGAAAAACAAAGAAGAGTCAAAAGAAGATGGCGAGTAAAAAGGTATTGATTGTTTCCTATTCATGGCCTCCTTGTGGAGGGATCAATGTGCTTCGAATCTTAAAGATTGTCAAGTACATTCGGAATTTTGGATGGGAACCAATCGTTTATATCCCTGAAAATGCTGACTATCCCTACTTGGACGAAAACAATTTCAAAGACATCCCGGAAAATCTTACAATTCTCAAAAAGCCCATCATTGAGCCTTTTGGACTGTTTAAAAAGATTACAGGAAGAAAGAAAGATGAACCTTTGAACAATGTCATTCACGTTCGGGAGAAGAAAAGGATGTTTGATAATCTGGGAATCTTCGTAAGAGGAAACTTTTTCATACCAGATGCTCGTGCGCTTTGGGTTAGACCGTCTGTAAAATATTTAACCAACTACTTAAAGGAAAATCCAGTAGATGCTATTTTTTCAGATGGACCTCCGCACACCAATACGCTTATTGCTTGTAAAGTCAGCAAGAATACTGGAATTCCTGTTTTAACGGATTATCAAGACCCTTGGACACAAGTCGACTATTATGCCGAATTTAATATGTCAGCCGTAGCCGACTATATCCATAAAAAACAAGAGCAATTTTGTTTTCAAAATGCGGATAAGATCTGTATTTCTAGTCCAGCGACTAAAATTGACTTAGAAGCCATCGGAGCTTCAAATGTGGAAGTCCTACCCTACGGATTCGATAATGCGGATTTTGAGGGTATGGAATCAAATAAAAATCCAAAAGAATTTATCATTTCACATGCGGGTTTATTTGGAAGAGATCGGTATTCGGAGAACTTTTTTCTCGCACTGCAAAAACTAGTTAAGGAAAATAAAACCGATCGAAAGATTGTCTTGAAATTAGCTGGTCAAGTCGATTACATGATCAAAGAAGCAATCGAAAAGTTTGGATTGACGGCCAATTTTGAATTCTTAGGAACCATTCCGAGAAAAGATTCGATCCAGCTGATGTTGGATACGGACGTTTTGCTTCTGCCTTTGAATCAAACAGGAAATACTCATGGACGAATCCCAGGGAAATTCTATGAGAATATGCGGACGTACAATCAGATATTGGCTTTAGGTCCGACCGATAGTGACGTTAGCAATATGCTCAAAGAAACTGGAACGGGAAAATGTGTGGATTATCCAAACATGGAAGGCATGTTCAATTTCATGAATGAAGCCTTGACGAATCCTAAAAATCTTCAAGTAAACAAGGACGCCGTTGATTCCTATTCCAATTATAATTTAACTAAAAAAGTAGCTGGCTGGCTCGATGAAATCTCAAAATAAAATAAAGATCATCTATTTCGTGGACCGCGAAGATGGAAGGGATATTGAGATCTTTCTACCAGTGTACTATTATCTAAAAGAATACTTAAATGCTGAGATCAAAATGTCGATCTTTTATGATGCTCAGCAAATTAAATATTATAAACCTGACATCGTTTTTCTTCCGAACACTATCGGAGCAGAATATTACTATTTGATCGGAAAACTTTGTCAGGAGAGAGATATTCCCGTTTTCGCTTTTGATTCCGAAGGAAACTTTAAAACCGATGGTACATTTAATCATTGGGGTTATAATTTGGGAAAGAATTACTACCAGGAATACGTCTGTTGCTGGTCGAAGCGAACAAGAGACTATCTCAAAGAAAAAGAACCCGAATTTGCTCATAAAATCGTTACAACAGGAAATCTAGGAGCCGATCGCTATCAGATTTATGATTTCATGACTAAGGAAGAATATCTGAAATCACGAGGGAAAGAACAGTACAAATATGTTGTAGGCTATGCCGCTTGGGCTTTTGCAAAACCTAATTATCCAACGGGAAAAATTGACATCATCAATTATTTCAACGGAGATGAAAGCCGCCTTGCGACCGTGGAACCTCAAAGACAAGAAGTTGAAGCAGTTCTAGAATATGCGATTCAGAATAATCCAGACACACTTTTTATCTTGAAAGTGCATCCTTTAGAGAAGAAACTGCATGAGGAAAAAGTGGGAGTCAATGAATGTGACAATCTAGAAAAATATGAGAATGTCATCCTAGAATATGATTTCAATATTGCAGATTTGATCAATATTTGTGATTTGTGGACTTCTTTTGAATCTACAACAGCCTTGGAAGCTTGGTTGATGCACAAAGAAACTCTGATTATTCTGACCAATCCTAACTTCTCTCCCTCTCTTCATCTTTCGAAATATGATGTGGCACAACCTAAAGTAGCTAAAGGAGAGCAATTGCACAGCTATATCGAAGAATTTAAAGCAAAAGGTAAAATAGCAGACTTCCACAATCCGGAAATGGATGCAATTCGAAAATCAATAGTAGCGCCTGTCTTTGGATTTTCGGATGGTTTCAATCATTTGCGAGCGATTCGGTATGTTGAAGAAGTTATCCAGCAATTGCCCAATCGAAAGCCCATTTATAAAACCAATTTCAGATTTTGGTTATTACATTATTTGATATTACTTGGTCGCCCGATCATGAAAATACCTGGGGTTGAAAACTTCTGGAAGTTCAAGAAGTTTAAGTGGGTTTTCAGATCATATAAATTCAAGAATTTCGAGGTTTACTATCAGGAAAAGAAGGTTTTATTTGATCGGTTCTACCAGAAAAATGATCTCAGAAATAAAATAGAAAATGAAAACCTTTTGCATGAGTTGACCAAGTTCAATGATTAAAAAGGGGGAATTACTATTTTTGTCGAAATATTTAAATTATGTCTAAACACAATCATATATTCATCATCAAATCAGAATTGGGAGCTGGAACTCGAGGTGCGAGTCTTGGACCAGAAGCCATCATGGTTGCAGCAAGAAACGAACAATCTCAATTTTTCGGTTCACTTCCTGTCACTGAAATCACCGATTTGAATGACCTTTTGGATCAGGATACAGATTATCCTCAAGCCAAGAGAATTGATGGGATATATGAAGTTTTGAGTGTAGCTGCTGAAGAAATTGCAGACATCATGAAGGAAGGCGCCTTTCCGATTGTTTTCTCTGGCGATCACAGTGTGGCTGCTGGAACAATTTCAGGTGTAAAAATGGCTTACCCAGACAAGAAAATTGGTGTTGTTTGGATTGATGCCCATGGAGATTTGCATACACCTTATACCACGCCTTCTGGTAATGTGCACGGGATGCCGGTTTCAGTAGTTTTAGGCGAAGACAATTTAGAAAGTCGAAAAAACAATCCCACGGAAGGATCGATCGAATTCTGGGAGAAAATGAAGAATATAGGAGGTATTTGTCCGAAAATCAAACATGAAGATGTCGTATTTGTCTCCGTTCGAGACACCGAAACTCCTGAAGATGAATTAATGGAGAGGCATGGCATCAGAAACTACCAAGTTGAGGAAGTCAGGCAAAAGGGAATTCAATCTGTATTCACTGAAATTCAAGAAAAACTTGCAGACTGTGACCATATCTATGTTTCATTTGATGTGGACTCCATGGATTGCGAAGTGGTTTCAAGAGGAACAGGAACACCGGTGGAAAATGGATTGTATCCCGAAGAAGCTAAAGAACTTCTGAATTTACTTGCTGCCCACGAGAAAACAGTTTGTATCGAGGTAGTTGAAGTAAACCCATGTTTAGATAATAAAACAAATAAAATGGCTGATACAGCCTGGGATATTTGTAAATCATTCATCAAAGAATTAGAAAAGTAATGGACATCCATTCAATTATAAGCGAAAACCTACTTACCAACGCAACAGAATTATTCGGAACTGAAATCGAAGCAAAACAAATTCAGATTCAACCAACAAAAAAGGAATTTGAAGGGGATTTGACCTTAGTTGTATTTCCTTTTGTGAAACTTTTGAGATGTGCTCCAGAACAAGCTGGAGAAAAGATTGGTGCCTTTTTAAAGGAAAATGTTGATGCGATTTCCGACTTCAACGTAGTTAAAGGATTTTTGAACTTATCGATTTCAAAAGGACTCTATGTTGATCAGTTTAAAGAGATTTTGAAGAACGAAACCTATGGTATTCAGCCTAAATCGGGTAAAATGTACATGGTGGAGTATTCCTCGCCAAACACGAATAAACCTTTGCATTTAGGTCATTTAAGAAATATCTTTTTGGGTTATTCTTGTGCTGAAATCTTAAAGGCCAATGGTCATGAAGTCATCAAAACTCAAATCATCAACGACCGAGGAATTCACATTTGTAAATCCATGTTGGCTTGGCAAAAATTTGGAAATGGAGAAACACCAGTTGACGCAGGTATTAAAGGCGATAAATTCGTTGGGAAATACTATGTTGAATTTGACAAAGCACTCAAAGTAGAGACTTCAGCGATTCTTGAAGAGATCGAAGCGGGAAATTTTAATTCCATTGATCCCTCTCAAGTTGAGGAAATCAAGAAACTGCAGGCCGCAAGAGATCAAAAAGATGAAGAAAAAGATCAGAAAGCCATTCAGTCAAAGATTACCGAGATTGTAAAAAATCAGACGGCTTTGATGAAAGAAACCAAGGAAATGCTTCAAAAGTGGGAGCAAAAAGAGCCTGAAGTTTATGCATTATGGCAAAAAATGAATGGTTGGTGTTACGAAGGATTCAATGCTACTTATGAGCGCATGCAAGTGGATTTCGACACTTTGTATTACGAGTCGGATACCTATTTATTAGGAAAAGACATCGTTTTAAAAGGTTTAGAGGATGGCATTTTCTATCAAAAAGAAGATGGTTCGATTTGGGTGGATTTAACCGATGAAGGATTGGATCATAAATTATTGTTGCGTTCGGATGGTACGGCAGTCTACATGACTCAAGACATCGGAACAGCCATTGAAAGAAAGAAGAATTACCCTGAATTGAAGGGAATCATTTATACCGTTGGAAATGAACAAGATTATCATTTTCAAGCCTTATTCAAGATCTTAAAGAAATTAGGTTTTGATTGGTGGGAAGAGTGTTACCATTTGTCTTATGGAATGGTGGAACTCCCAGAAGGAAAAATGAAATCCCGCGAGGGAACCGTAGTTGATGCGGATGATTTGATGGCAGAAACCGTTGATGCTGCTAAAGAAATGACTCAGGAAAGAGGTCATATTGAAGGCATGTCAGATGAAGAAAAATCAGAATTATATGAAAATATTGGTCTAGGGGGATTAAAATATTATCTCTTAAAAGTTGACCCAAAAAGAAAGATGATGTTCAATCCACAAGAATCCATCGATCTTAATGGTAATACGGGGCCTTTTATCCAATATACACACGCCCGTATCCAATCTTTGATGCGCAAAGCAGGTACGATTGGAGACTTCGATTCGAATATTTCTTTAGAAGAAGTCGAATTGGCTTTAATTAAAAAACTCGTGGAATTCCCAGAGGTGATTCAAGAAGCAGGAAGCAACTACTCCCCTGCTTTAATTGCGAATTATACTTATGATCTGGTAAAATCATTCAATTCGTTCTATCAAAGTATTTCGATTTTTAATGAGGAGAATGAAGATTTGAAAAACTTCAGATTGCATTTATCTAAGAAGACGGGTCAGACGGTTAATATTGCGATGAAATTGATTGGCGTGAATGTACCGGATCAGATGTAGAGGGATTAGTTCTGAGCATGCCCTGAGCGATAGCCTAAGGGTTCTAAGTATTTGATGCGTAGTTTTAGTTTTTTTGGTGAAAGGCTAAATTCTTATTCCGATTACGCAAACATCATCCAATTGCTCATGATCACCTCTCCATTTCTCAAAAAAGTCATCGGTGCTCTGCTTTTGTTGCTCCATGCTTTGGTCTTGAATGGACAATAAGAACTTTTTAAAATTAGAAGTCTTCAATTTCTTTCCTTTTTCTCCGCCAAATTGGTCGGGATAACCATCAGAAAAAATGTAAACCGTATCTCCCTCATTCAACTTCAACCTATGAGTAGTAAAAGGTTTCGGCTCATGATATTTTCCTATTGGCTGCTTATTTGCCTTGATCTCCTCCACTTCCTCAGCCCCTTTACGAATGATCCAAAGTGGGTTATGAGCACCAGAATAACAGAGTGAGTGAGAGTGTGAGAGCGATGGGTCACTCTCGGTCTTCCCTCTCCGCTCCAGCGCGACCAGCGCTATATCCATCCCATCCTTTATCGTATCCTCCGAAGCTTCTTTAGCCCCCGAAGCTTCAGAGAAGGAGTCAGCGAAGGAGGACCCTTCTTCAGACTTCTCAAATTCCTGAATCACAAGTTCTCGGGTTTTATCTAAAATCTTTCCTGGGTCCGTAAGACCAAACTCCCTTACTGATCGATTCAAACCATTATTACAAACCACCGACACCATGGCTCCCGGAACCCCATGACCTGTACAATCGGCTGCAGCAATTAAAACAGTGGAAGTCTGTCCAAGCTCCCCTCCTTCCCAAGGAGGGGCGGTTACTGAGCTTGCCGAATGTATGGCCGAGGTAACGAGGTCGGGGTGGTTTCGAAAGCAAGATCGAATCTCCCCAGCCACTAACTCATAGTTTTCAAAAACTAACTTGTTCTCAAAACGTAGCACTTTATAACCATAAGACTCTAGAACCTTATCTCTTTCTTGATCTGCTTTTAT
>JAUICI010000151.1 GCA_030427935.1 Bacteroidia bacterium
TTCGTTCAAATTTGAAATCGCTTTTTTCATGTTTTGAATGTCTTCGCAGAATTTTTCTAATTGTTTTTGATGATAATACAAGTTGGCTCTTTCCATGTACGCCCATTCCTTTCGTTCACTGATATTGATTTTCATAGAGCAATATTCAATGGCTTTATCATATTCTTTTTTCTCTTTGTGAAATCGAATTAATAGACTCAGGATATTCAAGTTTTTGGAGAATTTTTCATTAGCTTGTTTGGTTATGGTAATTGCTTTGTTCGTATCTCCACCGTCATAATAAGCATCGATGGCAAAAAAGTAATCTGTTAAGATGGGTTTTTCAGCTAATTCAATCACCTTTAAGTAAAGAGCTCCAGCTTCCAAGTCTTGGCCCGTTTTTCTATAAATTTCTGCTTTTAACTGAATGGAAATAAGATCTAAAGAGTCCTTTTCAAGATTAAATTGAATTGTGTTCAGTGCTTTTTGAGCCTTATTCAAAGCAAGGTAATTCTTAGATCGATAATAATTCAATTTCGCACTCGAAAGACCTAATTTACTCGACTTTTTAAAGTCTTTTTCGGCTTTTTTTTGCTCGTTATGCTGATGATAAAGAATACCACGTTTGAGATATAAATCCGGATTCTTGGGATCTTTCTTGATTTCTTCGCTTGTCTTCTCGATTCGCTCATGTAAATCACCATGTGCCAAAGCATTGGACAATGAGAAAATGAGAATGAATAGTAAATACAATTTCATGGCTTAAAGGTATCCAATATTCAAGTGATTTAGATGAACTTTATTTTAAGATTTATACTTGGAAATGATTTGTTTTCCATCAAACCACCACATCCTTATCTCTTTTGATTTCTTTCAGGGTAATGGAACTCGTTAAGGAATCAATATTTTTAATCTTGGAGAATTTGTCCATAATAAATTGCCGGTATTCACTCATGTCTTTGATCGCGATCTTTAACAGATAGTCAAACTTTCCGGTGATATGATAACAGGCCAATACTTCATCCATACGCTTGATTGTGGATTCAAATTCTTCCAATTCACTCTGTTTATGAATTTTTAAGTTCACCTCCATGAATACTAGTGTTCTGGGTCCAATTTTTTCCGCATTTAGCTTGACAGAATACCCTTGAATGATACCTGTTTTCTCAAGTCGTTTGATTCTTTGAAAAACGGGAGTCGTACTTAAATTAACTTTCTCACCAATCTCTTTAACCGACATCTTTGCATCAGATTGTAAGAGTCGGATGATCTTTCTGTCTGTTTCATCTAATTCCATAGTAAGATTTTCTGTTTGACTTCAAAATTTAATTAAAGATCGATATAAAAATTCTATAAAAGGATAAATGATAGAATAAAAAACTGAAATAATCCACTATGAAAGAAAATAAAATTCAGATTATTCACTTGTCTATTACATTTGTACTTATAAAAAATAAACACAAAACGATACAGAAATGGCAGACAAAAAATTCAATCCGGAGTCTTTAATGATGTCATATGGATACAAACCGGAATTATCGGTGGGTTCCATTAAATGTCCAATTTATCAAACTTCAACTTTCACTTTTCCAAATGCTGAATTTGGTAAGCGCTTGTTTTCTGTAGCCTATGGGCTAGAGGAGGCAGTTGAAAATGAACCAACAGGTTTGATTTATTCCAGATTGAATAATCCTGACTTGCAAATTCTGGAGGAAAGATTAACGCTCTGGGATAATGCGGAGGAAGCGGCTGTTTTTGATTCTGGTATGGCTGCTATTACGACTGTATTGTTGGAGTTTTTACAACCAGGAGATACTTTATTATGTTCGACTCCAACTTACGGAGGAACAGACCATTTTATTAATCATATTCTTAAAAAATTTAAGATCGATGCACTTTTCTTTCAAGCTGGAGCTTCTGAAGAAGAGATCCGCCAAATCATCGAAGACAGTGGAAAAAAAGACTCGCTTCGACTCATCTACATTGAAACACCAGCCAACCCGACCAATGCATTGATCGATATTGAAATGTGCTCAAAATTAGCCAATGAATTTGGTGGCGATGAAACTTGTTTTCTGGCTGTGGATAATACCTACATGGGTCCTATTTGGAGTAATCCAATAGACCACGGAGCTGATCTCGTTTTGTATAGTGCTACCAAATACATTGGTGGGCACAGTGATCTAATTGCTGGTGCATGCCTTGGAAATGCAGAAGTAATCAGAAGGGTGAAAGGAATGCGAACATTCTTAGGAAATATGGCAGATGCCTGGACAGGTTGGTTACTAATGCGTTCTCTTGAAACTCTAAAGGTTCGAATGGAAGCGCAAGCTAGAGGTGCAGAAATTGTAGCAAATTATTTGGCAAAACACCCGAAAATAGAGAGGGTTTATTATCTCGGATTTATCGATCCATCTCATTCGGATTACGCGATCTATCAAAGACAATACTCCTCCGCCGGTGCTATGTTATCTTTTGATATTAAAGGTGGCGAGAAAGAGGCTTTTACCTTTTTGAATAATTTGAAACTAATCAAACTGGCAGTAAGTTTAGGTGGGACAGAATCTCTTGCTCAACATCCTTTTTCAATGACACATGCGGATGTGGATCCGGAAACAAAAAACCGTAATTCGGTGACAGAGAAATTAATACGCATTTCCATCGGAATTGAGAACGGTGATGATCTAGTCACAGATATCGCTCAAGCACTAGAAAAGGTCTGATTTTATTAGGTTTTTCCTTAATATTGACCTATCTTTGAGGCTAAAGCCGAGGAGTTCGGTAGGAAAAAGGGGTTTTAAGTTTTGTTTTCATTTATTTCTGAATCCTTTCAGAAAGTCAATGTCAGCCAACATGTGAAAACAAGAAATTAAACCTCTTTTTTTATGGCCTAATTTTTTTCCGGTTTGCTTTCTTTTCACTTCTGATTTTTTTCGATTTTAAGATTTTCTCGCGAACAGCCTTTGGCATTTTTGTAGCTTTTCTTCGCTTGGCTTTTCGCAGTGAGATTTCAAGGGTTTTTTTGAGTTTTAAAAGGGCGTCTTCTTTGTTTCTAGTCTGACTACGAGATTTTTCAGAAGTTAGGATTAATTCTCCTTTTGCATTAATCTTATTCTTTATGCGTTCCAAGATTAAATTTTTTTCCTCTTCATTGAGCCCTTCAGATTCCTTGATTCTAAAAATGAGTTCAACCTTGGTTTCAACTTTATTTACGTGCTGACCACCTTTTCCGCCAGATCGGCTAAATCGAAATTCACATTCTGATATGATTTCATTGAATATCACTCTCCTGCAATTAAGAAAGTGATGGCACCTCTTGAAATATGCGTAACTCCTGCAGCGTCTTGGAAAGTGATAACATAAACATAAGAAGTTTCAGGGGCTACTTTTCCATTTTTCAGTGTTCCGTCCCAACCAATATTATAATCATTGGAAGTAAACACTTCATTCCCCCATCGATTGTAGATAACCATTTGATATGAAGTGAAATCAAATAATGAAATTACTGGCTTGAAGACATTGTTGATTCCATTTTTCATGAAGCCACTTGGTATCCAAATTAAGGGCTCCAATTCTGCACATTCCGCATTTGAGAAAGCGGTTTCTGCCACGCCATAGCTATTTACGGATTCCACAGCTTCAACTCGATAGCATATACTTCCTTGTGAATTTAAGAATCCACTAACATCATCTTCATAAGCCCGAATATTCGGAGGAAGTGTGGCGATTGGATCATTTGCGAAAATTCCATCAATCCCTCTATAAATATTGTAACGCAAAATACTCCCATCAAAACCTTCGTAGGAATTCCAAGCTAGTGTCACGATAAGCTCATCATTATTTACCTGAGATTCCAATAAAATTGTTTTCGCAATATTCGATTCTGCACTAATATCTCCGCAAGTGTCCTGGACAGAAATTTTATAGAAGTAATTCATTTCGTTTACTTCAGCATTGAAATCATAAATCGTGGCTGTGTTTCCAGTTGGAACAACAGAATTCACAAATTCAAACGGTCCTGCACCATCCTCAGCCCGTTCCAATACTAAAGCGCTGATTCCAGAAGTAGCTTCTGTTAAAATGCGGACTTCCACATCATTGCCCGGAGTGACTGTTGCTGTACTCAAATAATTCGTGCTCGGTGGATTGGGCTCATCTATATACAAACAATAACGATTCGACCAAGATTCACCTCCATCATTTCCTAAAGCTCGAATATAATAACAGTAAGTTTCGCCTCTTGTTAAATTGGTATGCAGGTATTGAGTTTGCACCCCATTCACAATATCTGCGAACTCTACGATTCCTCCACTAGAACTGTTGGTGAAGTAAATTTCATAACTCTGAACATTTCCAGGCCAAGTCTCATAAGCTGTCCAATCCAATTCCGCGGCGATTTCGCATATTTGCAAAAGCCCTTCTAATAGCATGGTGTAATGTTCTGGAGACTTTGCTGACGTCTGATAAATAGGCGGATTAATTCCATCAACGAAACAAGAGTCAAATGCTGCAACCGAATAATGTAAAATCTTCTGATGAGCTCCGGCACCAACATGGGTATAACTTGTATTGGTTATTCCAAATAAGGTGTCTAAAGTAATCCATTGTCCGAAATCATCTTGTACATAGACGATATATCCATAGGTGTCAATAGACGGATTAATGTTCCAATCAATATTTACGTCATTATTGGAAGTATCAACAGAAACTTGAGTGATAACGGGAATTTCAGGTTTAATCAAATCTTCAAAATCATCTCCCTGAATATTTGATGTAAATACACAACCACTTGTATGCTCTAATTGAATCTGATAATTTAAGAAAGCTTCACAGATGGTGATTGTATCTAAAAATTGAGTTTCATCAAATAAAACTGAATCTATTTGTGTCCAAGTTCCAGTCGGGTATTCCATCATGATTTTAAAATGACTTCCCCATTCATTTCTCCAAGTTCCAGGTTGATTCCAATTTAGTATGGCTGTTCCATTATTTGGATTAATTAAATCCAGATAGATGGTTTTAACGGTGTCCGAATTCAATTTTACAGTTCCATTACAACCAGAAACAACAGTGAGAAAATAATCTTTTGAACTCGCATCAGCACCCGCTCCCGTGTGCACAAAAGATAAAGTATTGTAATCAGTTACGGTACCAACAAGCCCATCTTGAACAGTATAAACTTCATATTGAACAAATGCATTCGTGGGGTCCGCAGGTTGCTCCCAGTTCACGGTTACGTCACCAGCAGCATCAACTTGTAAACAGGTTAAATCTGGAGCATCGACACTTTCCTTTCCTAAAACCGTTATGGTTACAGTGGCAAAAGAGGTCAGAGGAATCGTACAATAATCATCCGAAACCTTGAAGACAAAAGTATAATCTTTTGAAAGAGCAGGTGTTCCGTCAGCATTTACAACATGGTCGCAATCTGTTTGCCAGTTAAATTGGGTATTGACTCCCTGAGTACCAACAATGGGAATACCAGAAGATAAGGTTGCACATGGTGGGGCATCACAACCATTGTTTTGATCCGTAAAATTCGCTCCGAACTGGTTTCCAGATGGTGTGAGAATATTGGATTGATCTGTGCCGTCTTGAAGTAGCTCAGCATCAGTTGAGATAAAATCAAAAGTCACCAAATCACCAGCATTTACCGTAGTAGTGAAACTTGTGTTTCCATTAAATGGAGGTGTGATTACAGGTGGATTATTATTGTAATTTGGACAAGCAATGATGATAATTTGCATTTCCCTTGTCGTTTCAGAAATCAGCTGACCATTTCTATAAGCCTTGATTAAAACATTAATGGCAAAGTTTCCAATGGTATTGGAAGTAAAGTTGATAGAACCTGAATTGGGATCGAGATTTGCCGGAATGTTTCCAGGATCAAATGACTGATCTGGAGTTGGATTATTAAAAGCATATCCTGAATTATAACCTACAGGAACTGGATTACTGGGAGGATTGAACGTTCCACTAAGAAAATGATCCAATGGAATTCCCCATTCAAAAGCTAATGAATCCCCATCTGGATCGTAAATGTTTTGTTCGATGGTGAAATCAGTGCCTCCACAAGTAATCGTCAAGGGGTTCTGTCCGTATTGAGGCGAAGAATCGTAACAAGGGTTTCCATCGTTTCCATTGTAAGGATACATTTTTGCCCAGATGGTCATTCCTGTTGTTGAAGGACTTGCAATATTGTCTAAATCATAATTTCGAGAGAAGTTGTCATGTGTAAATGCCCAACCATCTGCAGGTGGAACCCCACTTAATGTGACAGGTTGTGAAATGTAGACAAATTTTTCTACAGCTCCAGCTCCATTTCCTCCACTGGATCCATTTCCGCAATTCAATTCAATTGGTCCACCCGTTACTTCCGTACAAATCGGGGAAAGGTCTTCGGATTGTGCAAAAAAGCAGTCAATTTCTGTTACAGTCGGATGTCCCCAAACTTCTATTTTTTGCAGAGGATCTGTTATATCTTGCCCGTTACAGTCTCTGTAGATGACTAGTTGAAAGATATATTGTCCATTACCTTGACACTGCCAAGTAATCTCTCCACCCATGTAATGCGAAGAAAACCCGGAAATTGAAATCAGGATAAATAATATGGTAGCAAATACTTTCAAGTACTAAAAATAACGGAATTCAAGACGATTTGTTATATAGAACAGACGATTAGATCTTTCCTTAGTTGTCTTGAAGTCCCGCAATGATCTTGTTCATTTTATCAAAATCAAGATATTTTTGCGCTATATCTTGTAAATCTTTAGACTGAATTTGATCCAAAGTTTCTAAATATTTATCGAAATAGGAATAATTCAAGTCGTGGAACCACAAGCTTTTGAAACGTTCCATCATGGCAAAAGGTCCATCGGATCCTTGAATGAATTTTCCTTTCAAATAATTCTTCACTTTGAATAATTCACTTTCAGGAATCAACTCGTTGTGAAGTCGATCTATTTCAAGTTTTATTTCATTTAACGTTTCTTGGTAGACTTCAACATTGACTTCAGTAGAAATAAAGAAGTAGCATTTTTTTTGAAGGTTTACCAATCCAGATCCAATTCCATAGGTATAACCTTTGTCTTCTCGAATATTTGACATCAATCTAGAGCCAAAATAACCACCAAACAAAGTATTTAAAATACTTAAACTGATGTAGTCTTCGTGATCTTTACCAATGGTTGTTCCTCCCACGCGAATAGCCGATTGAATAGCGCCATTTTTCTTAATTTCAATGGTTTTTCCAGAGGCCCCTTCAAAAGTGAATTCAGTTTCCTTTTCTTTATGAACATAGAATGGGATGCCTTCCAATTCTTTCATCAGGTTTTTATCCATCGCTCCAACAATGAAGATGCCTTTTAGACCATTGATGATATTGGAAGAAAACATTTCTAAAATGTCAGCTTCTTTAACTTCAGCATAATCTTCTAGTTCCGGAACTTGGGAATAGGAGGTGTCCTTCCCGAATATGGTTTCTGTAAAAGCTCTTCTTGCAAGATGGGAAACCTTTTCCTGATTCTGTTTGAATTTTTCACTAGAGATCATGCGGTAATTTTCGATCTCATTTTTCGGAAATTTACAATTGTCAACATTATGCAAAACAAAAGCTAAAATCTTGACAATATTCTTCTTGAGCCCAAAAACGGTAATTACTGAATGATCTTTATCTGTGTCTATTTTAATGTAACCACCATAAAAATCAATTCTCTCAGAAATTTGAGAAGAATTCATGCTATTGGTTCCAGACAAAAGTAGATTGTTCATGAAGCTAGAAACCAGCTTTTTAGTCTGGTATCTGGTTCCCGAATTGAAAACAAGTTCAATTTTATAACTTTCGTTAATATGATCTTCAATCCAATAACATGGAATCGAATTTCTTATTTTAAATTCATTTGGTTTGATGAATTCAAAATGGGTATTCAAATCTATTTCTGGTTGTAGAGTTCTATCGATCATCTATGATTGCTTTGAGTGGATGAATAATTTTGAACACTTCTTATCGATCAGATTCATTTTTGCGTAATCCTGGATCATTTTTGTGGTAATCTTGGCATAATCTTCTAGCTCTGTATTAATCAACTCAATATTTCCTAATAATTCGTAATAGCCAAGATTAAGGGCTTTGCTATGAACGCCCATGTCAGAAAAAATACGCGAAGTTTCGAGCTTGTTTTTCACTTTAGTAAGTTCATCTTCCCCAATTTCGTTTGTCCTCAACGAGTCCAAAATTTTCTCGATTTCAGTTTCAATTTTGTCGAAGGTATTTTTCCTGGTAGCCTTACCTGAAATAACCAAAAGTCCTTCATCAAATGCGCCAGTTATGTAAGCGCTGATTTCGGAAACCAAATTCATGTTTTTAAGGAGCTTATCATAGAGTCTTGAAGATTTTCCTCTTCCAAGTATGTCCGATAGCAAATCAGCTGTATAATAATCCTTGTGATACCTGTCAGGCATTTTGTAAGCAAAATAAAAAGAGTCTGCAGGTACATCTCGATCAATATGTTTGGTTCGCAATTCTGTCTGCACAGGCTCTTGAACAAGGGATCTTTCATATTTCGTTCGTTCCGAAATGTCTCCAAACCAATGATTCACTTTGTCTTCTATATAAGAATCCTCAAAATTTCCAGCGATACTTAAAATCGCATTTTGTGGTCCGTAATGTTTGTAGAAAAACTCCTTTACATCTTCCAAAGTAGCATTTTCAATATGTGCAATTTCTTTACCAATTGTAGGCCACATATAGGGGTGCTTTTTATAAGCAAGAGGTCTTAGTTGTAACCAAACATCGCCATAAGGCTGGTTCAAATATCTTTGTTTGAATTCTTCAATAACAACATTTCTTTGAACCTCCAGACTTTTAGGAGTAAAGGCGAGTTGATTCATTCGATCGCTTTCTAACCACAAAGCCGTTTCCAGGTTAGAAGCTGGAAGAATATCGTAATAGTTCGTGATGTCATTATTAGTGAATGCATTATTGTCTCCGCCTGCATTCTGTAAAGGTGCATCGTAATCTGGGATATTGGCAGATCCTCCAAACATCAAATGCTCGAAAAGATGAGCAAATCCTGTTTTATCCGGTCTTTCATCCCGAGCTCCAACATCATAAAGCACGTTTACCGCAGCCATTGGAGTAGTATTGTCCTTATGAAAAAGAACTCTTAAACCATTATCTAATTTGAATTTTTTGTATTCAATCATTTGTTTAGAATAGATATTTTGATCCTGACATTTTACTCAGAGACTCCTTATATTCGTGTAAAATCTCTTTCATGATTTTTTCTACTGGTTTGATCTCGTCAATCATTCCAGAGACTTGACCTATTTCAAGTT
>JAUICI010000152.1 GCA_030427935.1 Bacteroidia bacterium
CTTAATCCTAGTTTTTGATTTTCGCTTTTCCTTCAAGTTAGTTTGAGGGTTAAAACCCTCCCGACTATTAATTCTAACAAAACAATTTTGAATTTTGAACTCCACAACCCTTCCCCCGGACTGAAGTCACGGGGCTAGGGAATACGATCTCTGATTTTAATTAAAAATTTTTTTGCTCTTCGATATCAACCTAGATTTTTCCCTTAATCCTAGTTTTTGATTTTCGTTTTTCCTTCAAGTTAGTTTGAGGGTTAAAACCCTCCCGACTATTAATTCTAACAAAACAATTTTGAATTTTGAACTTTGAACTTTAAACTTTGAACTCACATCCCTATTTCTCCCGATGTCCTTTTTCAAGTAAGTCTAGGACCGTTTTGACTGGTGTAAAGGTTTTGGACTCTACTTCTACGAAAACGGTATTCCAATTGTCCATGGATCCATTCCAGAGTCCTGGTCGCTCAACATATTTGATCTTTTGCCCTTGTTGATCTTTTTCCACAATAAAGTACAAGTCTTCATTGGAGTATTCAGAAAGATCAAATTTATCTCCTTTATAATCTCGCACACCACAAATGATTTCTACTGGATTGTGATGTGTTGCTTTCAGCATTTTATAGTATTGCTCTTTATCCTTTGAAATCTGTGCTTTCTCTACAATCTGCTTGGAAATAATTCCATTTTTATTTTGAACCCAATACGGTCCTCCTCCAGGCTGACCTTCATTTACCACCATTCCACAAACTCTAGTTGGTCGGTGCAGCAATTCAATAATTTCTTCAGTTTTCATGTTTTGAAGATCTATTGAATCATGGTATAACTGAAAGGTCATGTTCAATTCGTCTATGATGGCTAAAGCGTTCTCTCTTTGAGCACTATTGAGCAAAGCAATAGCTTTAAATAATTTTTCCTGAACAGAAATTAAAATGCCCGTTAGGTATTTAAAGTTATCAATCGCAGCTTCAGATTTATCAATGTGTTGAACGTTGTCAATATTCTTAATCAAGATAATATCAGAATCAATTTCATCTAAATTTGCCAATAAGGCACCGTGACCACTAGGCCTCATGATCATTTCACCATTGGCATCGTAGGCCAATTCACCATTTTCTGTGAAGGCAAAAGAATCGGTCTCCTGATCTTGTTCGGTAAAATTTATTACTGGTGCAGTACCAGTGATTTCAGCAAGAGTTTTGATGGATGCTAAAATTCTAGACTCATATTTTTTTTGAATGGTAAAATTGAAAACTGTTTTCTCTCCAGCGACCTTTACACCTTGTAAAATTTGCTCTTGAAATGGGTTCAAAATGAAATTTCCACTTTTATGAAAAGGAATAAGACCTTTTGGAGAATTACTAAAATTTAAGCACTCGTCAAATAGAATGAACTCGATGAATTTAGCCATCTCAATTCGCTCACTTTGAAACTGTTCTCTTATTTCTAATGGCAGTTTATAATAAAAAGCGAAGTCCTTAATTCGATTGATAAACTTTTCAGCTTTAGATCTATTTTCATCATCCGGGGCATTCAAAAACTCAAACAAAAATTGAAACATTCTGGAACCTGAACCAGAAGCAGGTATGAAAAAATCCATTTTCTTGGTAGCACTTACCGATTGGAATTTTTTCAAAAAGGCCTTTCTTTCTCCATTTTCAAAATTTACGATTCCATCATCAATGTGACATGGATAATCAAGAATCAACAATGGATTTCCGTTTGCTACCTTCTTTTTCTGTTCGTTTTCTGAGTAATATTTGATGGTCATATACTATGAAATAGGTCTGCTCTTATATTCTTTACGCAAGAATTCTTCATAAGTTTGCGCAAAATAGGAAATTTGCTCAAACGATACTTTAAATATCTCCTAAGTTCCAAAAGTAGATACAAGATTCATTCTCCTTTTGTTTTCAAAATGATCAATGAAGTATTTCGAAGTAAAGTTAATCTTGACTATTTCAACCCCTATATTTCCGGTCTTATATCCAATACCAAAGAAATTGAAATCCAAGACTTTGGAGCTGGTTCTAGAAAAGGGAAAGCCAATACCAACAGAACGATAGCGAAGATTTATAAAAAAAGTTCTTCTTCCCCAAAAAAAGCAGATTTGATTCGTCGCATATCCGAATACGAAAGAAAGTCCTTCACTTTTCTCGAATTAGGAACCAATTTGGGCTTGACGTCATACGCGCTCTCCCAAAGTAAGGCTTGCAATAAAGTTATTTCCATTGAGGGTTGTCCGAACTTGCATGCTTTCACAAAAGAAAAACTAGACCATCCAAAAGTTGAATTAATCAATGCTCAATTTGATGATGTTTTGGAGCAAATACTTATCGAACAGCAACCCAAAATTGTTTATATCGATGGTAATCACACATATGATGCTACGCTCAATTATTTCAAACTGATTCAAAAGCATAATTGTGTAGACTTAATTATTTTTGATGATATTCATTGGAGCAAAGGTATGCTTGAAGCATGGAATACAGTCATTAAGGACAAGCAATTTCATGTGAGCATTAATGTATTTCAATTGGGCTTGCTTTACAGAAGAAATGAACAAGAAAAGGAAGATTTCATCATTCGGTATTAAGGTTCGATGGTCTTTTTCAACTCCCCTTTTTTCCAAATCTCAGTTTTGACTAGGTGTCCTTTTTTATCGTAATACAGCCATTTACCATGTTCTACTCCCTGTTCATACCAGGCTTCCCTTTTCAATAAGAATTTCTTGCCTTCATAAATTTCTGTTATTTCTTCCGGGGCATAATAAGTGTATTCGTAGCCATGAACTTGGTTGTAAAAATATCCAGCAACTCGTTTTCGGTTTAATTCAAAGTTTGAAAACAAATTATTCTTTCTTTTCAGACTTTTATCTTTGATTTTGACGACATGTTTACCCTTTCCATTTTTGAAATATAAACTGTCTCGATAAGTTCCATCAACCGATTCAATAATCACATATTTTGGTGTTTTGGTTCGGTATTCATATAGATCAAAATTACCTGGAATTTGACTATTGCCTGAGGTCAACACATTGAGTTTCGTAATAGGTTCATTAAATTGATTCCATCTTTCCGATTGATAATATAAAGGAGTTTCCGAATTTGTAAACCCTGCAATCTGACTTTCAGCCACTGCATAGCTCGTTTTGAACTTTCGAAAAGACACATGCAAATTATTATCTATTAGGTATAAAGTATCCTCTTTATACTTCCATTTAGCCGAAATGGCTTGTGCAAGAGAAAATTCGATTGGAAATTCAGAAACCTGATCCAATCCTGGATTAAAAATTAAGGTCAGACTATCTTTTGGAAGTTCATTTGCAAACAAAAACTTTTTACTGTAAACCTTAAGTAAAACAGCCTTATTTTCTGGCAAAAGTACAAAAGCCTCATAATTCTCTCCATTGGGCTCGGCCAATTTATATTTTCCCCAAAGAGAATCTAGCTGTCCAAAAGACAAAAATGAATTCAAAAAGAGAAAAAAGATCAATAACCTTGTTAGATTCCTTAACATATCTCGACTAATTTAAGCAAACAAGTTAACTTTGCAATATGGAATTATTAAAGGACTTCAGTGATCAAACCCGTATTTGGATTTACCAATCAGACCGCTTACTACAACCAACGGAAATAGAAGAAATTAATTCTATACTAAATGAATTTAGCAAAGAATGGGCCACTCACGGAAATCAAATGGCGAGTAAATGCTTTGTAATAGAACCTTGCTTTATTATCATGGCTGTGGATCAATCCATTATTTCTGCATCTGGCTGTTCGATTGATTCTTCTGTGCGAGTTTTAAAGAACATTGAAGCCAAATTTGACCTCAATCTATTCGATCGACTGACTTTGAGTTATGAGGACACTAATGGTCAGGTACAACTAATAAAAATGGCTGATTTTCAAAATGGTTTGAAGTCTGGTGTTTTCAATGAAAATACAATTGTTTTCAATAATTTGATTGATAATATTGTGGATTTCAGACAAAACTGGAAGACGTCAGTATCTAAAAGTTGGCATCAAAACCTTCTTCCTAGATAATCCCCATACCAAGTGCAATCGAAAATAGAATCATGGAAACGCCAACTATGATTTGCACCTTATCCAAAGTGATTTTTTTTAGCAATAGCTTTCCTAAAATAGCACCCAGAAAAGCGGACAGAACGCAGGAAGCAATCAGTACTAGATTTTCATCAAAATCAAAGCGAACGATCTCCTCGTAATAAACAAAGATCCTTGGTATGTCAATCATAGTGGCAATCACCACTCCTGTCGCGATGAAGATTTCTTTTGGAAGGTCGTACTTAATAAGAAAGGCTGTCCGAAGAGCTCCTTGATGGCCAGTTAATCCGCCAAAAAATCCACTTATCATTCCACCAAATGGTAACCAAGACTTTTTAAAGTTAAGTTTGGTATTAGGTAATAATTCAACTGCTGAAAAAAACACAAGAGGAATCGAAAGCGCCAGTTTTATTGCCGATATCTCGTAAGATTTCGAACCAATCGAATAGGAATATAGAGACAAGTCTGATAAGTTTTTGAGAAGATAAGCTCCTCCAATTGCTGCAAAAATGGCCGGAATCCCAAATTTCAAAGCGATATCAAATCGGATGCTTTTTCGGAGCAAGGCAAATTTGAATAGATTATTCAATAGATGCACCACTGCCGTTGAAGCAATTGAGAGTGCAATATCTTTAAAGATCATGTAGAAAAAAGGCGTAAGTAAGGTACCTAATCCAAATCCAGAAAAGAAAGTAAGAAAACTAGCAAAAAGTGAGATTGCACAGACAAGAACCAGGTCTTCAATCATAATCTACATCATCCCGGGAAGCATCCCTTTAGCGGAGTTAGCCATTTCAGCGTCGTGCACATTTCCAGCTTTTTCAATTACCTTATTGATTGCAAGAATCAAATAATCTTCCAGTTCTTCTTTTTCCATTTGGATATGGCCAATTATTTCAATGGATTCAATCTTGCGATTGGCATTGGCCGTAATTTTGATTTTCCCTTCGATTGATTCCTCAACCTTGATTGTATCTAATTTCTTTTTTGATTCTTCGATTTGCTTCTGCATTTCCTGCAGCTTCTGCATCATATTTCCATCAAACATAACTTACAACTTGAAATTGATTCCCAAATTTAAGCTAAGTGCATGAAAATTCAAACCCGTTGCGGGTTCCAAAACCAAAGGATTATAAGTGTAAATAAATTCTCCAGTTAGACTCAGAGCATAGGTTAAATTGTAATTAACCCCGACTCCAGCTTGAACACCCAAAAGATATTTAGCAAAGTCTTCTTTTACATTAAATACCGTTTCAATATCATTTTCTACGTTTGCTCGGTGTTTGTTTTTTGCTGATAATAAAATAGAATTTCTAATTCCAACAATTCCATAAACATCTAACCTGGAATTATAAAAATAAAGGTTGGCTAGTAATGGAATCTCAAGATAATTCAATCGGAAATTAGAACCTTCTACGATGTCATTTCCACAGATCAAGCATTCTTCTTCTCTTTTGAAATTTTTGGAGCTGTACCCAATCCCTGTTTTTGCTTCAAAAATCTTTCCAAACTTAGCGGTAAAGACCAAAGCAATATCTTGATTATAAGCAAACTTGTAGACTGAGTTCGTGTTTTCTGTTGACGCCCCATTCATGATATAAAAAGAAGGCCCGGTATGTATTCCGATTCGGAATAACTTATCCTCGTCAACAAATTCTTCATTGGATTTCTTCTTTGCTTCCTTTTCCCCTTCTTCTTGTGAATAAGAGTAAATAGTTGAAAAGGCGATGATAAAAGTTAAGATGATTCTATTCATTTTCAGATTTTGCCCAAAAAAACGGAATTCGATATTGAAAAAAAAATTAAACCTCTAAAAGAAATTAACAATTCCAGGCATTTGTTAAAAAGCCTTCTTGAAACCTAGTCGAAATCCATGTTCCAAATCTCGATTGGCTACATACTCCAATCGGATAACAACATCATAAACAGTAACGATATCAACCGATCCGCCAAAACCTAGGAGAAATTCATTTGCTTTCTTGTTTTCCGGGGTTCTGTAAGGGTCTCTCACGTAACCACATTCACTAAATGCATTGATGTAAATCCCCAAGGGAAAATAATTCTTTTTCTCTCGGTTATTGAAAACTTCAATCTTGGCATTTTCCTTTTTCTTCTTCTTTTTCTGTTTTTTCTTTTTCTTGGCGAAAGTCCAAACTTTATTTAATGCCTCAAACTTAAAATTGGTCTTAAAGTAATAATAATTGGTTCCTTCAATCGAATACAATTCGTAGCCTCTGATATAATCAAACTTGTCGTATCCGAGCCCATTTCTATATCGGTAAGGTTGCAGTTTATTTGGCGTTAGTCGAACTCGAGCCTTGGCTCCCCAGAAAAAACCAGCTCCAATCGGAACGTAACCACTAATTTCCGCATTTAAATAAAATACATCCGTTGGTGTATCCGTAACCAGACCTACTCCGAGCTTATCCACTCCAACATTAACATAATAACCTTTTAAGGGATATGTCTTAGAATCCGATTTATCAAATTCCATCTCATACCCAATCTTATAAAACTTGATCTTATTCGCTGTATCTAGAGATAAATAAGTAGGATTTGTGAGAAGTAAGGTATCCTTGATTCGCATGGCCTCATACCCTAACTTGAGCTTATGATTCAAGTAAAAATTATGTTTGAACCAAAGATCAACTCCGTATGAAATACTTTCAAATGCATAAACATCGGCTTGAAATAAGACCTGTTTGTCATTCTCATTTCTATAATTGACTGATCTTGTACTTTTGAATTCAACATTTGGTGTCAAACCGAGATAAACCTTCTTATTCAAAGCGGGAATTTCATAGGACGCATTAATTTGGTTTGTATTTCCAAAAACCGCTCTTAGCTTTAACTTATGTCCTGTACCGAAGAAATTTGACCACCCCAAAGAAAACCCATAGGACAATCTGGACCAGTCATTTCGAGCAAAGAATTCGTTTATATTTGGTGCATCAACCTGAATGACAGGAGCAGGCCAAATATTCCACCTTTCTTTTACTGTTACTTTTATGTAAGCTTTATAGCCTTCCTTAATTTCTACATCTAATTGGATAAAACTAAACAGTTGTCTATTGACCAGATTTGTTCTAGAAAGCTTTGATTTCGCAATAAAATCATATCGAGGAATGGAATCTCCTACCTTATATTCAAACTCGTTAATGATTACATACCTTTTTGTAATTCGATTATTTACGATCTCAATACTATCGATACGAATCCACTTCGGCAATTGATCTTCATCTTTAAACTCCACACCACCGACAGTCTGACTTAAACCAGAACAAAAATTAATCAAGAAAAAAAACAAGAATATTGACCTTAGGAAAGGCATCAAGCAAGATTAAAGTTTTGCCTTAACTTTTCTGAACTTGCCTCTTCGACCATACATCCAAGAGTAATTTCTTCTTTGGAAACCACCTCTTCTTTGTCTGAATACAAATGAGTAATAAAGTTTAACCGAAAGGTAATTATCCAAATGTGTTTTATCACCTCTTTTACTACCAGGTTCGTAATTGTTAGGATGTGGTAAAAAGGACTCATTTAATTCGCCTCTTCTGTTCGCTAATGCAGCGGCATTTGGATCACTAGCCATTTGAGCAGGATTCACATAAATATCACTTACATCATCTAAATAATCCGTCAATGTCCAATTCCACTGGATTTCAAATCCTAATCTATGTTGTCTTCTAAACGTAAAAAAGAAACCAACTCCCATTGGAACAGTTAGTGTAACCGGGGAATACTTTTTCCCTTCAGTCATTAACTTTCTTAGATAAACCTTTTCAGAACCAAAATCATCTACATACGGAAAGTGTAACAAGGCTCCAGCACCTACAAATAAATAAGTTTGGAAATCTGTTCGATATCTTCCATAAGTACCAACGTCTGATAAGGATAAAAATGGCGGGTAAAATTCTGCTCTTGCTTCAAGACTGAACATGTCATTCTTAAAACTTAAGTTTCTACCTCTACGACCAGGGTTTGTCGATTCAATATCCTTACCCTCAATTCGAGTATAGGTTAAATCTCCTCGGATAGCCAACCAATAATTCGCACGGTATCTCCAAAACATACCCAGATCCCATCTGGTATGTTTCAATTTCATATCTAGAACAAAATCTCTTCGCTCTAGCTCCTTTCCCCCCATTTCTCCAAGGTAGTTGGAAGCACCAACTTTAAACCCCATATCGAAGAAATATCGTTGAGAAAACCCATTACTAAGGGTGAAAATGAGTACTATAAGTGCTATTAGTCTAGTCATTTCTAAAAGGCAAATATAACCAATTTTAAAATTGATTCACAAAATTTTTTTATTCACAATCGTTCTTTTACACTTTAACAAGCTTTCAAAAGGCTATTTTACTTATTTTTGCTGGTCTAAAACACAAGCAAGAATCATGCTAAAAAACAGAATTACAGACTTATTCGGCATCCAATACCCTATTATTCAGGGAGGGATGATCTGGTGCAGTGGATGGGAACTTGCTTCAGCTGTATCCAATCATGGTGGATTAGGATTGATTGGATCCGGATCCATGTATCCGGAAGTACTTGAAGAGCATGTGGTAAAATGTAAGGCCGCCACGGATAAACCCTTCGGCGTCAATTTACCCATGTTGTATCCAGACATCGACAAGCATATTGAAACCATCAAAACATACACATCATATTTAAAAGATCATGGGATCACAGTGGTTCATGTCGTGAGTTCCTTAAAATTTGCGCTTAAAGCCCAAGATGCAGGAGTGGATGCTGTTGTAGCGGAAGGGTTTGAAGCTGGGGGTCACAATGGTCGAGATGAAACAACCACGCTTGTTCTGATTCCAAATGTGTCGAAAAACATCGAAATCCCTTTGATTGCAGCTGGTGGTATAGGTACAGGAAAACAAATGCTAAGTGCAATGGTACTAGGTGCAGACGGCGTACAAATGGGGAGTCGATTCGTTGCCTCGGAAGAATCTTCGGCCCATGTCAATTTTAAGAAATCTGTTTTACAGGCCAAAGAAGGCGACACGCAACTTACTTTGAAAGAAATAACACCTGTTCGATTAATCAAAAATGATTTTTACCAGAGGCTGGAAAAGGCTTACGATGAAAATAAAAGTATTGATGAAATTAGAGCTTTGTTAGGAAGAGGAAGAGCGAAAAAA
>JAUICI010000153.1 GCA_030427935.1 Bacteroidia bacterium
ACACATAGTTCATCGTATGAAAATCGATATAGCACACCCAATCTACACTATCAACGAAAGGGTTTCTATTATCTTGAACCGAATGAATATAATCGTTTCTTGCAATCTCATAGTCATCTGGAAGATCTTGATAATGCCATTGTTTTAGGATATCCTGATCCTGATTGGTTGGCAAAGCCCAAAGATTTCCAGAAACACCATTATAACATGCACACATATAGAACATGGCTCTAGCAGCATTTCCTTTCTGTGCATCTCTTGGTTCGTAAACTAGAACATTATTTGCATCATATCCTGTTTGACCTTCTAAATAAGAATCTACTGGATTCACAACAATACCTAATGGTAGATTGGATCTTGGTGTATTCGCTTCTAAAAGGTTTGTTGGATACAAATTGTGTTGATCTGCATACTCCGGCAATCCTGGAAATGGTGAATCTGCTGGGAATGTTGGCATCCAACTGTGAGAGAAAGTATGCTCTCTTGAATACCCTAATGTTGTCCAATCAAAAGCTCCCAGGAAAGTTTTATTCTCACCTGAATACGCACAAGTAATAATAGAAGAATCACCAACTGTGTCTCTTAATTCGAACTGATTAATTACTGTTGCTTTGTAATTTCCATACGAAATCCAGTTGTGCGGATTAATTAGAGCTTGTAGATCGGACGGAAAACTTGTCATTTGGGCATCAATACTAGTGTAGTAAGACCCCATCATATTGTCTAAAGAAGCAATATTTCCAGTTAAAGGTGTTGTCAATTGATAATTCTCAAAAGAAGCAGGACCATTAAAAGCGAAAATCGCGAAGTGCATATCTTGATTTGCAATCACATGTCTTGGTGTAAAAGCTGCTGAAGGTCCAACATAAGCAACTGTTGCGTCACCCACAATATCACCTCTCAAATAAGTTTCGCCATCTGTTGGCATCCCTGTAATTGCAGATCCTTTCTTCCATAGAACCAAGTAATTTTCAGCATCTCCAACAGTAGTAAAATTACCTGTTAAAGCATATGAAGTATTTACTGGGAAAGTCAAATTACTTGGGTTTGCTGATGGTTCAGTAGCTAAATTATCCGTTCCAATCCCATAAAGATCGATCAAGTAAGGATTTTCATCTGAATCATTTGATGCAATTTCTAATGTTGCGATCTTACTTCCACCTGTAGCCGGTGCAAATGCAATGTCAAACGTTTCTGAAGACCCAGGTGCTACTGTAGCTGGCGCACCAACAACAGAATAATCCCCTGCATCTGGACCAGAGAAAGTAATCGAAGAAATTGTTAGGTTATTTGAAGCACCTAAATTTTCAATTGTCACAGTAGTATTTGCAGTTGTCCCAATTGTATAACTTCCATTATTCAAGTAAGTAGTCCCTCCAATTGTGATATTAATTTCTTCAGCAGGAGGCGTATAAGCAATGATATCATTCTGATCTCTTGGAAGTAATTGATAAGTTCCAGAAAACTCTCCATGTAAACCAATAACCTCAACTGGACCAGCTGGAATCGCTTGACCAACTAAATTTGAATTCGAAGAAATTCTCAATTCACCAGTATTAGAACCATCCGTAAAATCATAATTTGTATTTGCAGCAAAGTTTCCTGTACCTGAAATGGTCACGTTTACAATTTTTACGAGCTGACCTTCATAGGTTTCGCTCATGTCTGGTATAGTGATTTCTAATGGTGGAATAGATACCGAAGGGGCTGCTAATACGTTAAAGCTATTTGTTGGCGAAATTTCAAGCAATCCGTTATAATCATACAAGACTCCAGTAACTTCAATAGAATCTCCTCTATTTACAGAGCTTAGAATACCTCCATACGCTGGAAGACCACCTGTAGCGTCTTGAATGTAGCGAATTGGACCTAATTCATCTCCATTTTGGACCAAACCTCGAATAGTTACGGTTTGACCAACAGAATAATTTGTTCTTGCATCATTAATATCCGATTGAGCAAAAGAAAATGCTCCAAGAATTAACGACAAACTAAGTAGTGTTTTTCTCATTTTTAAAATATGTTTAAACCTAGTGAAACATTCCATGTAATTCCCTGTCCAAAAAAGACAGTAGCAGATTTGGCGTCGAAGTCTTCATACCCCGTTCCATATCCATTATTTTGACCATCTTGAATAAATGATGAATTCAAGACATTAAATATATTTCCTCTTATTACTAAAGCCAGTTTTTTGAACTTGTGTGTATACCCTACATTGATATCCATGACACCATAAGTTGGCATTTTCCATGAATCTCTTCTTGCATTTTCTCCCGTCAACCCAAATGGATCCATATTCGCCCAGTGTCTGTCAAATATGGTATATCTGATTTTAATGTAGGCCCCTTTAACGAAATCACTTCTAATCGATAGCGCATAAACACTCTGAGCAGCATCACTAACATGAACTCCAGTAGGGTCAAAGCGAATCGTATCCGTTGAATTTCTCAGAGTTCCAGGGGAAGCCCATCTCCAATCTCCAAAAGATGCCATTCCTTCAAGCGAAAGTTGTTTGATGATCTTATAAGTGATATTGGCTTCTCCACCGACGTGAAGCGCACTCATTCCGAATACATTGTATTTCTCAAATTCTCCTGGTGCAATCTCTAGTCTTACCCCAAATGGGTGTGGTTTATTATTCCAATAAGTGGCATAACCATTTACAGCAATCGCCAATTTTGGCAAATTCATAGTCAAACCAAGTTCACCAGCAAAAATTTCTTCATTCTGAGTCTCCTCGTAAAACCTCAACTCAGTAGCTTCATAATCTACTACATTTGTAAACATTGGTGCTCTAGAAAGATAACCTGCATTCATGTAAATCCCCATGTTTTCAGTTAATCGATAATTTGCACCAGCTTTAAATGTGTAAGCAGGAATCCACTTCCATTTGGTATGATCAAATTCCAGACCAGCAGATGAAGCGTTGTAAACCTGACCATTGTATAAAATAGTGTCGGCATAACCGATTCTAAGAGTCGTATCGCCAACCTGCAACATTTTTCTATTGAAATAATCAATTCCTTTATATCCATTTGCTGAAAAAGAAGCATTTAAGAACACGCTCCAACGAGTCCCTTTGTATTCAACCAAGGCATAAACACCAGCCCATTGCACAAGTGCATCTCGATGTCTGTGATAAGGTTGCCAAGCAATTTTATCTCCCTCTCTTTGTTTTGGGTCGGGATCATTTAAATTAGCTGAATTCACAAAATAATCACCACCTAATAAGTCGTTAATCTCGTGATAATGCTCTCCCTCATAATAACGATAGTCAATTCCTGTTGTAAAGGTCCATTTATCATTGATTTGATATTTAATATTTCCTAAATACCCAACCCACCAATGATTATTCACTGCAGAGGTCAAAACATTTGAAGCCTTTAAGGCTGTTGAGTCATAAATTGGATCAATATTAGGGTAAATGGTTCCTGCAATTTCCGTAAACTGATTTGCATCCCAAATTCGATCAAAATCGATTTGTCCATCTGCTGTTCTATAAGCTCCACCATAGTCGTACATTTTTGTACCTCCACCTTTACCAATGGAAGCATATACAACATTGGACATATACAATTTCTCTTTCAGCTTACCGAAATGTCTAAATGTGATTTGAGGCTTATGATAATAATTTCTTCTTTCGTTAATAAGCTCTCCATCTTTTCTTTTATTCAATATTCCCCAGTGCTCATTGTATCGGTAACCTCTTTCAACCCATCCAGTTGTATCCGCACCGTATCTAAGCGCTTTGTCGTGATTCCATGTTGCTATTGGAGCTTTAAATGATCGCTGACCATGTTCTTGCGGGGCACCAAAAGCGCTGATTGCGATCATGTGACTTCCGAATTTCTTTTGGACTTTAGCATAGTAAAATCCTCCTAGTGAATTGGCTTTGTCCACCCATCCATCTCTATATCTAAAAGAACCTGCTAAAGTAATCCCCCAGTCACCTTTAAGCTTTCCTGAGTTGTAGCCTAGAGAAACTTGATTAAAAAGGCCTGAACCAGCTTCGTATTTAATTCGAACACCGAATTTGTTCTCCATTCCTTGAGTAACAATATTGATTGTACCACCTACCGAAGGCGAAACAATCTTACTTGCACCCAATCCTCTTTGTACTTGCATGGATTGTGTAATCGAACCTAGACCGAACCAATTGGACCAGTAGACCCATCCATTTTCCATATCGTTTACCGGAACTCCATCTACCATTACGGCGATATTTCTTTGCGAGAAACCTCTCATGGTAATTCTAGCGTCTCCATCTCCTCCACCTTGATTGGTAGCATAAATACCTGGAGTTGAATTTAGAACCATTGGCAAATCCCTAGCTCCTAATTCTTCATTTAATTTCTTTTGATCAATTTTTGTAATCGAAACAGGTGTTCGATTCACTTCACCAAGATCAGCCGTTACTTCGACTTCTTGGATTTCTTGAGTACCCATTGCCACATTTACAGGAGTAAATCCGGATTTCACTTCAATTGTGTCAGTGTATTCCGCATATCCGACAAATGTAATTTTGATTGGGTATTTACCATAAGGGACTTTCAAGGTAAATTTACCATTGAAATCGGTAACAGCTTTGTATTCCGTTCCAATGATTACGTGAGCTCCAATGATTGTCTCGTCGGTAAGTTTATCTTTAACTGTACCTTCTACTTGGGATGTTTGTGAGTGTGAAACAATCCCAAAAAACAGAACAAACGAAAGTAAGATTGTAATTTTCATAGCAAAAAAGGGCGGATTTCTCCGCCCGATTTATTGTAGTGTTTATTCAATTATTAATCTCTCAGTTCCCACCAAACCATTTTCAGTTTTGTAGTTAACTAGGTAAACACCTTTTTCGAGATTTGACAAATGCAAAGTAATTTGAGTTGAAGCCGTAGAGCTTTGTGCGTGTAGTAGTGTTCCATTGATCGCATAAACTTTGATCTCGGAAATTTTTTCTGAACTTGTAATTGTAATCTCTCCAGTTTGAGTTGGGTTTGGATAAATTGCAACTACACCATTCAATTCATTTTCATCGATACTTGCGGTTGTGTTACAATCGCATGCATGCTCTCCTAGAGATCCCCAGTTTCCATCTAGGATTGGGTTTCCTCCTTGTGAAAACACAGTATCTCCTTGTTGATCCAATCTAACAATAACTGCAGGAATTGTATCCCACTCCAATAAAGGATCAAAGAAAGATGGAATTGGATTGGTAGCTCCATGTAGAACCGTCGATTTTCTAATCATCGAATGATCTACAGTTACAACAGTTCCTCCGGAAGGACCTCCAGCATAAGGAAATGCAGTTGACCATCCACCTGTTGGATTCGAATCTTGTCCTTGGTTATTCAAAGGCTGCTCACCTACTTTTCCAAATACATCCACAACTGCTAAGCCTGGAATATTTGTAGAATTGATGATATCTGTACCTTGAAGTCCAGTTAGGTCACCTTTGTAAAGAATCACAGCATCATCACCATTAAAATAAAAGGCATTCGACACATTGTAATCTGGACAATAAAAACCATCTGCTTTCGCTTGAAGCGAATCCCAAACTGGCGCTTCTTGTCCTTGCCCTTGAGGGTCTAACTTTTCGATTACAGCTACATAAGTTGCATAAGGCGCAATCGTTCCTGTAAGCTGTACTGAATTTTCGACTTCTGCCTGATTTAATCCATTTCTATATCTAGAAACAAAATAATCAGATAGATCTATCGACTGATTTGTAGGATTATAAAGCTCTAAAGCTTTGTTGTTGGACCATCCCTCAACATACTCAGAAATAAAAAGATCTGCGCAGTCTTGAGCCATTGATGCCCCTACCAACAATAAACCTGAAATTGAAAGTAGTATTCTTTTCATACTCAATTAAATTATACGGATTTGTAAATAAAATGCCTGGATATATAAAGTAAGAATGCAGCAAGAGGGCGATCTTCTGATCGTTGCTGTAATGGGTCTATGTAGTTAAACATTCTTCATCTCACTCCAATTATGTTTACCGATGGTTTCAGTTTGAAATATTCAACATCAAGGAGAACATCGATAAACTTGGTACAAATTAAACTAATTTTTATTCTGTCAAAAAATTTTGCTCGTTAAGATTCTGTTACCAAATGATTAGCTAACACTTACACACTTGATTTAATAAGCAGACACAGAAGTTATTAACATATTGGAATTATTGGGCTAAAAACTTGTTCCTCAAAAATAAGTGTTGTTAAACATTTAAAATTGGGTTTAATTCTGGTCAATTTGTAAGGAACTCCTCCCAGTCTGTTTGGAAATTCGTTTTGGATCATTAAGAATGCAGGTTTCAATTCAAGAAAATCAATCTATATTTGTTATTGTGGAGAATCATAAAGTGCTTTTCATACAAACAGCCTTTATCGGCGATGTCATTCTTTTTACTTCCATACTTGAAACATGGGGTAAAAAGTACCCTGACTCAAAAGTTGATGTTTTGGTGAGAAAAGGCAATGAAAACCTTCTGCAAAACCACCCCTTAATCAATCAGCTTTTTATTTGGGACAAAAAACAGAACAAATACAAAAATTTAGTTCGACTAGGTAGAGAATTAAAAAAAGAGAAGTACGATTTGGTCGTTAACTTTCAACGATTTTTCGCATCTGGTTTCCTCACAGTAAAAGCAAAAGCTAAAGAAAGTCGAGGTTATTCCAAAAACCCTTTATCCCTTTTCTTTAGTAAGAAATATGATCATGAAATTGGAAATGGCAAACACGAAATTGAACGCAATCATGCATTGATTCAAGATTTAGTTGGTAGCACCATAGAAAAACCAAAACTCTATCCGTCGAAAGAAGATTTTGAAACTATAAAACCCTATATAAGGGAATCCTACGTTTGTATGGCCCCCACTTCAGTCTGGTTTACCAAGCAAATGGCTTTTGACAAATGGGTGGAATTAATCAAATTGATCCCTAGTGATATTAAAATCTATTTGATTGGCGCTCCGGGTGATCAGGAGTTTTGTGACCAACTCATTCAATCCAGTTCGATTTCGAATATCGAAAACCTCTGTGGGAAACTAACATTATTGCAATCTGCCGCTTTAATTAAAGGCGCTCGAATGAATTATGTAAACGATTCGGCCCCTCAACATTTAGCCTCGGCAATGAATGCGCCGACAACAGCATTTTTCTGCAGTACAGTTCCCGACTTTGGTTTTGGACCTTTATCCGACGAATCTTATATTCTCCAAAATGAAGACAAACTCGAATGCCGACCATGTGGCTTACATGGATTCAAAGAATGTCCAAAAAGTCATTTCAAATGTGGAAACCTTATAAATATAAAAACTAATTTAGGCGAATGATTTTGAGATTTCTAACAGTATTCATTCTATTCATTGCTATTCAAAACTCTTCTGCTATTGCAAAAGAAGTTGAGATCAAATGTCCCGAACTTGTATTTCAAAATACCGAAGTTCAGTTAAAAACTACTGGACTCGCAGAAGGAGATTCCATTGAATTGAACGGCAACTATTACATGGTTCATGAAGGATCGATTACTTATATTTTCAATGGAAATAGTTTGGAATCGAAATCACATCAAATTAAAACAGAAGAACCTAAACAAGTGCCACTATGGCTGTCGATTCTCCCACCATTAATCGCAATATTACTGGCTTTGATTTTTAAGGAAGTTATCTTTTCCTTACTAACGGGAATCTTTGTGGGATCGGGAGTGATTGGCTTTTATGCAGATGGTTTTACGGGTATTTTTAGCGGACTTTTTGCAATTATTGATACCTATTTAGTGAATTCTATTGCGGACAAAGACCATATTTCCGTCATCCTCTTCTCCATGCTCATTGGTGCCATTGTAGCCGTAATATCTAGAAATGGAGGCATGCAGGGAGTTGTTAATAAGATCATTCGATTCTCAAAATCAAGATCGAGCGGACAATTATCTACTTATTGGCTTGGTGTTGGAATCTTTTTTGATGATTATGCGAATACACTGGTTGTAGGAAATACCATGAAATCCATTACGGATAAATTGAAAATTTCAAGAGAGAAACTGGCTTATATCGTGGATTCCACTGCAGCACCGATTTCCGCAGTAGCATTTGTGACAACATGGATTGGAGCTGAACTTGGATATATTAATGGCGGATTAGAAAAAATCAATGAAAAGAGCACACAGATTGACGAGGGTGTGTATTCGATTTTCCTGAATTCTTTATCTTATTCCTTCTACCCTATTTTAACTCTAATTTTCATTTATTTGCTCATCAAAATGAAGCGTGACTTTGGACCCATGCATCATTTTGAAACCTTGGCGATTCAAGGGAAAGCGGTGGATGAATCGAATGACACTGATGTAGATGACAGTGAATTGAAAGCGCTGGAACCTTATGAGGGTGTTGAAGCCAAGTGGTACAATGCAGTCATCCCAATTTTGGTAGTCATTTTCGGAACCTTAATTGGTCTCTTGTTTACCGGCTTTGCAACAACCTCAGAAGCTTTGGCTCAAATGGAAGACCCTATCGTGGTATCAAGCTGGGGAGAAATATGGGCGAATATGCCAAGACTCGATACGGAGCCGACAACCTTCTTTCAAAGATTGGGTACCATAATTGGTAATGCCAATTCTTATGCGGCATTGTTATGGTCCTCCTTACTTGGTTTAATCGTTGCAATTGGACTAACCTTGGCTCAAGGAAAATTGGGACTGATCAAAACCATGGAAACCGTCATGACAGGATTCAAAACCATGATGACAGCGATTGTAATTTTAGTTTTAGCGTGGGCTTTAGCAGATTTAACTAGAGAAATGCATACGGCCGAATTCATTAAAGGTCTTTTCGGACAAGATTTTGCCCCATGGTTGATTCCGGGAATCACTTTCGTTTTGTCAGCTATCATTGCATTTAGCACAGGGTCATCTTGGAGTACAATGGCTTTGGTATACCCTGTCATGTTGCCGGCAGCATGGGAAGTAGCTCAAGGAGCTGAATACGAGTATGCAGCAGCTATGGGCATTTTCTATAATACCGTTTCAT
>JAUICI010000154.1 GCA_030427935.1 Bacteroidia bacterium
GTTCAGCAGGAAAACCTCAATTTGGCTTATGCTTTAGTGAAAAGAAAATTCATGGAATCGGAGTTTGAAGGCGCTCAACAAGATATGGATTCTGTTATACGAGATGTTTATGCCCGATTCCATATTTCAGACGAGATAGGCTATGGTTTGAAATCACTTTATCAACTAATTCAGATTGCGGATATTTATGGAGCCTCAACTCTAAATTACCACAAAGCGGATCAGTTTTTCAGTAAGCATTTGAAATCGATAAAAGTAGATTTGAAGGCAAATTCAAGTAAGATTCATTATCAGTTTGAGCTCTTTTATTCGGTTGCCAATATTTATTTCCGAAAACGAGATTTTGAATCCTGCAGTCTTTACCTATTGAGCTTGGAAGATTTGGTTGATAGGATTAAGGGTTCGAATCAAAAGAAGAGTCAATTGCGATTTGTCATGTTAAAGGCTTTGAATTTGAATTATAGTGGTCATTTTAAAGAAGCTTTGTCTGAATTGACTAAAGTAGGTTCAAGTGGAGATCTTTCTTTTATTCTGATTCAGGCTATGATTCATTTTCAACAAGGCGATTTAAAAAGGGTAAAATCGCTCTTAGCTCAGGCGCATCATTCGGATAAGTATTATATTCTGCAGAAAGGTGTAGAAATGGTCATGCGAAAGAACATGATGGAAATACTATTGCATTATGATTTAGGTGATCCCGATTATGTCGAAAGTAGGATTCTTTCATTCAAACGAAGGTTCGCAAAGGAATTGCAGCAAGCAAAATATGGGAATGTTCGCTTGTTTTTGAATCTCATTGCACAAATTAATAATAATCCCGATCAGATTGGGTCGGAAGAATTTATTGAGTCGGTAGAATCAACCATAAATTGGCGTGAAGCAGAGGAAGAAGATATTTTCTTTATCAGTTATTACGCTTGGTTAAAAGCGAGAATGCAAAATACCAATCTGTACGAACAAACTTTAGCGCTCATTTAAACGCCAAATTGCTCCAAGTGATGGTCCAAATGCTTTTTGAACATCATGTGCCATTCTTGAGTCGTCATTTCACCAAATGAAAAGGATTTTTTTCCATCGAAATGATCCGCTCCCAGTTCTGAAGTCCGTTTGAGAAAATCCACTAGGCGTTTTTTTTCAGCTTCGAAATCTCTTTTGTCAACGATTTTAAAATCGGGAGTCGTTCGAGTGTTTTTCTTGTAGGGTTTGTCTTTGACTACAATCGGCTTCACCAGTTTTTTTACCAGCCAGGCTTTCGGACCTTTCAAGGGTTTGAATTTTTCGGGCTCGAAAACATATTCGTAAGGACCACAAGAATGGGCAAGCATTTGAGCTACATCCATTTTTCCCCATTTTGCTTGTGTTTCAGGACTTAGTTTTTCGATTCGGTCAAGATAGTTCTGAGTTTCCTCGGCTTCAAAAATAGTTTTCATTCAGTTTGATTTTCAAGTACATACGAATATACTATTCCAAATCGACAGATACAATAAATCGATCTTCGATTGACTTACCATTCAGTCTGGAAGCTTCCCAATAGCGAACACAAACCGTGTGAATAATGTCCTCTGCTAAATTTTCTGTCCCCGGGAAAACCTCTCTTTTTTCGGGTCTAACCATCCCATTTTTATCTACTTTGAACCAAATGGCCAGTTTCGCTTTTTTTGGACAATGATAGGTGTCGATTAGGCTTTGGATGTCGGAATATAATTTTTCTTCTCCTCGGTGGTATTTTGCGCGTACAAGATCGCCTATATTAAAATAGGGTTCGGGTTCAGGCTCTTCAAACAAAGGAGGAGAGAAATACGGCTCTTTCAGAATGATACTTTTTAAGGAGTCAATTTCAGCTTGTTTGAGATCTAATTCTTCTTGGTGTTGATCATCAATTTCAGCTAGTTCCGCTCGTTTTGTTGCAATTTGTGTGAAATAGGCTTCTATTAAATGAAGTTTTGTCTCGAGTTCAGATTTTCTTCTTGGGTAAAACAAGTAGTTTTCCTGAAACCAATCTATCTGAAACTGATATTCCTTACCTCTGATTTTAGAGTGAAAGCCTTGGTCAAACTGCTCCGGAGAGAGGGTGTTTTTTAGAATAAAATTTTTGTCAAATGTAGGCTGACCTAAATCATGAACGGTATCACCATTAATAAGATGCCAATGATCAAGATCTGGATTAAAGCGCTGTGCTCTGATGGAAAGCCTTTGATCTTTTGGGTATTTCTTTCGATCCTCTTTAGAATTGAATCTATACACTCGGCTCACTTTTGGATAAGCAGTAATAGCAATATAAATTTTATCACCACGAAGTTGAATCTGTTGAAGAGGGAGAGGAAGCATTTCAAAAACGTAGTCTTTATGTTCAATAAATAAAGTGTCTCTTAGGTTTAGGTGGGTCCAAACGTGAAAGGTTGCCTCTCCTTTAACTGAGGTCGTTGCGGAATTGTCTCCTAGGCGAATAGTGACATCAGAAACCATTGCATGTGTTTGGTATTCATGGACGGAAAAGATGAATTCTAAAGTGGAAGCAAAGGACCAAATAGGAACCCATAAAAGGAAAAGGAGTATCGTTCTCATGAATGTTTTATTTGTAGATGCTCTAAAAACAAAAAATCCACAACTTTCGCTGTGGATTTTCAAATATCATTTGATCAAATTTAGCACTTGCTGTTGACGTAACAGTTGTAGATTTCCATGAATTCATCATCATCTTCGAACCATTGCTTCACTTTGTTTAATAGTTTTTGTGCTTCACCTAATTCATCATATTCTTTAAGTGCTTTTGCTGTTTCAATTATACCAAGTTTCATCATTCTAAAATCTTCCGACTTCCAATCGCCTGTTGAAGTGATTTTAGTCAACATTTCATCTCCACTTTCCCAGTATTTTGTTGCACCGTTTTCATCGTTTCTTCTGAACTTGCAAGCTCCAAGCATATATTCAACACCTGCATCATCTGGAGAGAGTTTACCATACTTCATTACTAGACCGAAGGCTCTACCATAGTTTCCAGTGATGATTTCATTATCGATACTTTCCAACCAGTATTTTTTCATGTTTGAAATGAAATCTGCATTGGTTTCATCTTGGGCCAGAATACCTTCTTTGTCGTACTTCATGGCTCTTACAGCATATCTAGTTGCTGTTGAGATAGCATTTTTGGTCATGTCTTCTGGAGCATCACCTGGACTTTTGTGAATTTCAAAAAATCCTTTAGCCATGTACATGTAAGGCTGAGGATCCTTTTTTGTATCATCTTTAAGTGTGTATTTTTCTGCTTTCTTGATCAATTTCACATAATCTCCATCCGCAAAATAGATCAGAAGATCATCGTAATTTGGGGGTTGTGCATTTACATTTGTTGCGATTATGCAAAAAAGAATAGCGGTTATGTATGTTAATAGTTTCATGATAAATAAGTTTAACAGAATAAGAACAATATTAATGCCGAAATTCTGATTCTCCCAAAATTAACGATATTTTCCAGAATTAGTTACGGTTTTAGGAGATAATATTAGTCAAAGGTTTTGAGCAGTATTTCCAGAATGTCAATTGCCGCTTTTGATATTTTTGTTCCAGGTCCAAACACTCCATAAACTCCAGCCTCATAAAGAAAGTCGTAATCTTGTTTTGGGATAACGCCTCCCGCAATTACCATGATATCTTCTCTTCCTTGTGATTCCAATTCTTTGATCACTTGAGGAACCAGTGTTTTATGTCCAGCCGCTAAAGAGGACACACCTAAAATATGCACGTCGTTCTCAATCGCTTGTTTCGCAGCTTCCTCAGGTGTTTGGAAAAGAGGTCCGATATCCACATCAAATCCTAGGTCAGCAAAGGAAGTAGCAATCACTTTCGCACCTCGGTCATGACCATCTTGCCCCATTTTGGCAATCATGATTCTAGGTCTTCTTCCTTCTTTTTCGGCAAATTCATCAGCAAGTTTTTTCGCTGTTTCAAATTCTTTATCGTTCATGGCTTCGTTTGCGTAAACTCCTGTAATTGATTTGATCGTTGCTTTATATCTTCCGAAAACTTCTTCCATCGCTGAAGAGATTTCTCCAAGAGTCGCTCTATTTCTGGCGCATTCAATCGCTTGTGCTAAAAGATTTCCTTCTCCTGATTTAGCGATTTCTGTAAGTTTCTTTAAACTCTGATTCACTTTATCAGCATCTCTATCGGCTTTTGTTTTATTGATTCGATTGATTTGTGATTCTCTTACTTTCGTATTGTCAACTTCTAAGATCTCGAATTCATCTTCTTTATCTGTTTGGTAGTTGTTTACTCCAACAATGATGTCTTTTCCAGAATCAATTCTTGCTTGCTTTCTTGCGGCAGCTTCTTCAATTCTCATCTTTGGAAGGCCCGTTTCAATCGCTTTGGCCATTCCACCGAGTTTTTCAATTTCTTGAATATGCTCCCATGCTTTGTCAACCAATTCTTCCGTTAATTTTTCTACATAATAAGAACCACCCCAAGGATCTACCGTTTTAGTTATATCGGTTTCCTCTTGAATGTATAATTGCGTGTTTCGAGCAATTCGTGCTGAGAAATCCGTGGGTAATGCAATGGCTTCGTCAAATGCATTTGTATGTAGCGACTGAGTTCCCCCCAAAGCTGCTGCCATGGCTTCGATACAGGTTCTCGCTACATTATTGAAAGGGTCTTGCTCGGTTAAACTCCATCCGGATGTCTGACAATGCGTTCTCAAGGCCATGGATTTGGCATTCTTGGGATCGAATTGCTTGATTAGTTTAGCCCAAATCAATCTCCCAGCCCTCATTTTGGCAATTTCCATGAAGTGATTCATTCCAATCGCCCAGAAAAAGGATAATCTAGGAGCAAAATCATCGATATTCAGACCCGCATTAATTCCCGCTTTCACATATTCGAGTCCGTCTGCTAGGGTATAAGCCAACTCAATATCGGCTGTTGCTCCTGCTTCTTGCATATGGTAACCCGAAATCGAAATCGAGTTGAATTTCGGCATGTTTTGCGAAGTGTATTCGAAGATGTCCGAAATGATTTTCATCGATGGGAGCGGGGGATAGATATAGGTATTTCGAACCATGAATTCTTTTAGAATATCATTTTGAATCGTTCCTGAAAGTAGTTTTTGTTCAACTCCTTGTTCCTCGGCCGCAACAATGTAAAAAGCCATAATCGGAATTACCGCTCCGTTCATGGTCATGGAAACCGACATCTGATCCAAAGGAATTTGATCAAATAAAATTTTCATGTCCTCAACCGAATCGATCGCAACTCCTGCTTTGCCGACATCTCCAACCACTCTTTTATGGTCAGAATCATAACCTCGGTGCGTAGCTAAATCGAAAGCCACCGATAAACCTTTTTGTCCGGCGGCCAAATTTCTTCTATAAAATGCGTTGGATTCCTCCGCTGTGGAAAAACCGGCATATTGACGAATCGTCCAAGGACGAATGGCATACATGGTGGAATAAGGACCTCTCAAATAGGGTGGAAGTCCAGACTGAAAACCAATATGCTCTGTACTTTCAATATCTTTTTCAGAGTAAAAGTTTTTGAGTGGAATACCTTCTGCAGTTTGAAAAATCTCCCTTTTATCTCCTTCCGAAGAGTTTTTGTTCTCTAGTGAGTTGTATGCGATATTTGAAAAATCGATTCGATTCATTTCTAAGCTTTTTCCGTTTGATATTTGTTTACTCCAACACGTGTTTTCTTTCCAGATTCCACATCATTTAGATAGTCTGTTCTTTTGGCAACTAGAGAATGCATGAATTCATCAAATACTTCCATGTATCCACCATTTGCTTCCATTTCCTGGAATTTCTCCCAAGCCTTTTGAGCAATTTCATCTGTCAGTGACTCCAAATAGTAAGAACCTCCGGCAGGATCAATCACTTGATTCAGCATGGACTCTTCTTTGAGCATCAATTGAATATTTTTAGCCATTCTGGAGAAGAGTTCTTTTTCTTCTTTGGTCGCGCCTTCATAAGGGACAACCTCCAGAGAATCTACACCACCAATTACGGCCGACATCGACTCGGTAGTTTGTCTCAGAAGATTGTTGTAAGGATCTTCTGAATGAATGTTGATGGTGAGTGTTTTTCCGTGAATATGAATTTTATAAGCCTCTTCTTTTTTCGGATTGTACTGAGCAACGATGTTTGACCAAAGTTTTCTTAAAGCTCTGATTTTAGCAATCTCAAAGAAATAATTGGGCCCAACTCCGCAAGTGAATAGAATATTCTCAGCTACCAAATCGATTTCGATTCCGGTATACTGAAAGTGATTTAAATATTCATTTCCACAGGAAAGCAAATAAGCAATCTCATCGATGATGTTTCCACCTTGATTTCGAACTTTCGCCCCATCAATATTAAAGGCTTTGAAGGTGGGTCTTGGAATGGTGTATTTCAAAACTTCGTCAATCCCAATTAGAGAATCTTTCGCAATCGGATTGAAATTCAACCATCCATTGGCCTTGCCGGTCAATTTGCCCATCAGTTTACATGCTTGATCTGGATTTGCTACAGTAAAAGCCGAGTGAATGTACTCCAATTGTACATTGTCTAATATTTGATCCAGATGATCACAATTTTCCAGATTCAATTCAATTCCAGAAATGCCTTTGTTAAGGTCGTACAATAATTGCTCATTGCTAACATCCTTATCGTAGGCTCTAAAAACAGTCCATTCGTTATTCTCTTCCTTGTGTCCACGAGTAAAAGGCATTTGATCCGGAGCCGAATCAGCCACTTTTTTAGGTTCGATAATGGCATCAATTTGAATTCCTTCATCGGTCGTATATTCGAGTATGCTATAATCTTTACCTTTTAAGTCAGAAATAACTTTTTCTTTCCAGTTGTTGAAATCCGTTTTATCGAATTCTGAAAAGTGAATCTTAGAGTTTGACATGTCTATTGAATTTGGGAGATAAAAATAAGAAATATCCGCAAAAAGAAGTCAACCAATATAAGGACCCGACAAGGGTCCAACAAACAAAACCCACAAAAACCCATCAAAAAAGGACCCCAAAGGGGTCCAACAACCATAAAAAGCGTACCTTGCACTACACTTAAATCAATAACCAAAATGTCTACATACACCCAAATTCTCTACCAGCTCGTCTGGGGAACAAAATACCGTCAGAAAACCCTCGACAAGAAGAACCAAGAAAAACTTTACAAGTACATCCGAGGGCTGATCGAAAAGAAGAAGTGTTTAGCTTACCAAATCAATGGCATCGAAGATCATATCCATATAGTTGTTGATGTCCATCCCACGGTTGCCGTGTCGGATCTAGTCAAAGATATCAAACTGGCCACAACAAAATGGATCAAGGAAGAAAAGGTGTTCCCAAGATTTGGCGGCTGGCAGAACGGCTATGGTGCCTTCACTTATTCGATTAAGGAAAAAGATCGATTGATTCAGTATGTCAAGAACCAAGAGGTTCATCATGCCCATAGGAGTTTTCTAGAAGAGTATGTTGAGTTTTTGGAGAAGGCGGAGATTGACTATGATTCTCGATATGTGCCTTAGGGAGTGCTTTACTACCGAGGGGGCATGATTGTTCAACCCTTAGGGTTGTTGGACCCCTTCAGGGTCCTTTGTGGTTGTGATTGTTTTGCTGGGTTAGGGTTGTTGGACCCCTTCAGGGTCCTTTGTGGTTGTGATTGTTTTGCTGGGTTTAAGGTTGTTGGACCCCTTCAGGGTCTTGTGGGGTGTGATTGTTTTGTCGGTTTAAGGTTGTTTGACCCTTTCAGGGTCTTTAGGTATAGCTTTTTTATGGGGTGTTTGACTCTTTTAGGGTTGGGAAGGGATTTTTTTCTTTTCCTTTTAGGATGAGGAAACGTTGGGTAGCGAGGAGGGTGATCAATGGTGGGGCAATGATGATTCCAGCGTGTGGGATGTACATGATGATTGAGAAAAGGGCTCCGATCCAGAAACAAGAGCTTGCCTTTTGGAAGGCGTAATTCCAAGCGCTGAGAACACCATATTCGTGTCGTTCAAGTGAGAAATCAAAAAAGGCAAATCCAAAGAAAAAAGAAGAGATCAGCATAAAAGCGAGAGGCGTGAAGAATTCTAGAGGTAAAAATAAATTTAGGATCAGCCAGAAGCCAGTGAAAAGCATTTCCAAACTGAAAGCGGTGATTGAAATAACAAGGCCACGAAACAAATCTTCCAACATCCGTAAAAAGGAAAATTTGAATTGGTTTCCAGTTAATTTTTGATCATAAATCTCTGATATATAGGCGTGGAATGGCGAAAGTAGAGTCAGTGCCACAAATTTGAATAATTCAAAGAGTATAAAAAAGTAAAACCATTCGACTCCCGAGATGTATGTTTCCAATTTAATTTCCCAACCAAAAATGGAAATTTGATCATAGGCGTGAATACCTTCGAAAACAGATTCAGAATTCAGTAAAATCAGGAAATAAATGAGCCAAACAATGAAAGAAGGAATGAAAACCCAATACATCCCAAACTTGTGAATATTCAGAAAGGTGGATTGTATCGATTTGAATATTGAGCCGATCAAATTAAATAGTCTTTCCGAAATCAACTACAAACAAGGCCATTTTCTCGTAGTTGAGTAAACTCGGTTTATCTGATTTTTCGTGGTAATGCTTGTTGCGATAGAATGAAGTATCGGTAATCATGAAGGCTTTCAAACCCAATTTCCAGAAGGATAAATGATCTGAGAAATCCACACCTGTCATGAAAGAAGGTGCTTGCACATATTCATAGTTAATCGAAGCTTCCTTTTTCAGAATATCATAGCATTGTTTGCCCACGCCCTCTTGTTTTTCGTTTTCAACTATAGCTAAGAAATTCCCTTTGGTACCGTATTGCTGACTCATGGCATCCACAGGGTAAGTCTGACTATTTTTCTTATCTGTAAAAAAGCCAATCATTTCCAAACAAA
>JAUICI010000155.1 GCA_030427935.1 Bacteroidia bacterium
TTAGAAAAGCGGAAAAAGATAAAAATGAAAACGATGAAAATTAGAAAAAGAAATCATCAGTTGCAAAGACTGAATTTATAACTTAAATTTAAGCTCCCTTGGTGAAAATTAGTTTGAAGACTTACAATTGGAATGGGACAATATCTACTACGAAAAAGAGGACGACACAGCTTCAAGCACGAAAAAGATCATCCGATTGGGGCTAATTCAATGGCAGATGCGACCATATAAGGATTTGGAATCTTTGCTACAACAAGCAGAGTATTTTATTGATGCCGTGTCTGGATATCGTTCAGATTTTGCTCTTTTTCCTGAGTTTTTTAATGCACCCTTAATGGCTCAAAATAATAGATTAGGTGAATCCGAAGCGATCAGAGAACTTTCTAAATACACTAGCGACATTGTGCAAAGATTCTCGAATTTCTCAATTTCTTACAATATCAACATAATTGCAGGAAGTATGCCTGAAATTCGAGATGGAAAGCTTTACAATGTCGGTTATCTTTGTAAAAGAGACGGCACAATCGAACGATATGAGAAAATCCATGTAACTCCTGATGAAGCTAAGGTTTGGGGAATGCAGGGAGGAAATGAAGTGAAAGTTTTTGATACTGATTGTGGGAAAATTGGAATTCTCATTTGTTACGATTCCGAATTTCCTGAGCTAAGTAGGTTGCTCGCTGATCAAGGAATGGACATCTTATTTGTTCCTTTTTTAACAGATACCCAAAATGGCTATTCTAGAGTTCGATATTGTGCACAAGCCAGAGCAATCGAAAACGAATGCTACGTGGCTATTGCTGGAAGTGTTGGAAACCTACCAAATGTTCATAATATGGATATTCAATTCGCCCAATCCATGGTTTTTACACCATGCGATTTTGCATTTCCCACAAATGGAATTAAAGCTGAAGCAACACCCAATACGGAAATGATTCTAATTGCCGATGTTGACATTGATCTTCTGCGAGAATTGAATCAATTCGGTAGCGTCAGAAACTTAAAAGACCGCAGAAAAGATATTTTTGAATTGAAAAGGAAATAAACCTTGAAGAATAAAAGATTATGCATTTCCAAAAAAGAAGACTAAGCGAACCCATGAAGCGAATGATTCGCAAGCGCACAAATAGTGGTTTTCGGAGTCCTTGGTTACTTTTTGGATTAGCCATGGGTCTGCCTGCTCCCGTCATCATCTTTTTCCAGTTTAGAACCATTCCTGAATTGCAGAATGCCGCTACAATTGTTGGTTATTGCTTGGTAGGCTATCTCGGCATTTGTGCTCTTATCCTTTTCCTTCAATATAATTCCAGAAAAAAGAAAAGAAAGCTATACGAACTTGTTTTTGGTTCTGGAAATCTTCAGACCATTGAAGTTCTGGAAAAAAGTATGAATTTGAGTTACCGTGTCAACAATGTTCCCCAACAAATCATTCGCTTAAAGCACAATCAGGAAATCATCGAATTAAAGACCTTCGACCTCCGATATTCCAACTGCTTCACCCCTGGCCCACTCAAAGTTTTGGCACATCACAAAGCCCCTGGCATCTATATTCCTGAAAATTCCTGGCTCGCTTATTCCAAAAAGAAAAAGCGGGTGGATAGTTCGTATTCGGTATAGTTTTAAGTTATTTGGTTGTTTTGTTGTTTTGTTGATTGGTTGGATAGCATCACCCAGAAGTAAAAAGCAAACAAGTATTGAAATTCTTATATTTGAAGAAACTTATTATTCAAATACAACCTAAAGATCAGTTGTCGAAATTATTCAAAACATTACCATTCCTATTCCTATTTTATTGTCTTCAATTGCAGGGACAACTTCCTGATGAACAAAAAAGGCAAATTGATAGTTTAAAAATGGTAATTAGCAAAGCCAAGCATGACACAACTATTATAAATGCTTGGATTGCTTGGGACAATATTATTTACATTTCCAATCCCGATTTAGATTTTGAACTCAATAAAAAAATAGACAGTCTTTGTAGCCTTAACCTCAGTAAATCCTTAAATAAAAAAGAAAGGAAGCGGTTTTTAACCTTCAAGGCTTTTGCATTGAACAGTTTTGGTATGATATCAAATAATATTGGTGATTACGAGAAGGCTCTTGAACACCACAAAGCCTGTTTAAACATTATAGAAGAGCTGGATAATGAAAAAAGAATGGCATCTTCTTATATCAATATTGCTTCTGTATATCACAGCCAAGGGAATTACGCAATGGCTATCGATAATTTTACGAAAAGTTTAAAAATAGGTGAAAAGTACAAAGACAAAAACTTGATTGCGCTATCTGCTAATAACATAGGGGTTATGTATGTAGACATGAAAGACTTCACCAAGGCACTTGAGTACTACGAACGAAGTCTAAAGCTGAGAGAAGAACTTCAAGATGATTATGGGATTGCCACCTCTTTTAATAATATAGGGATCGTATATGACGAACTGAAAGAATACGACAAGGCCTTTGATTATTACAAAAGGAGTTTAAAAATCTGCGAAGAAATATCTGACCATGAAGGTACGGCAACTGCATTGCACAATTTAGCCACTATTCATAAAATGAATAAAGAATACGACAAGGCACTTAATTACTATAATAGAAGCTACAATATTCGTAAGGATTTAGGTGATCAAAATGGAGTTGTTTCTTCTTTATTGGAGATTGGCGACATTTACAAACTACAAGGAAACTTTCAAAAAGCCCTGCAAAATGGCAATCAATCTCTTAAAATCGCACAAACAATCCAGGCTTTACCTAGAATTCGGGATGCCGCAAAAAACTTATTCGAAATCAATAAAAAACTAGGCCGGAGTAAAGAAAGCTTAGAAATGTTTGAACTTTATATTCAATCCAGAGATAGTTTAGACTCTGATGAAAATCAAAAAGAGTTAATACGCCAGGAATACAAATACCAATACGAGAAACAAGCAGCCGCCGACTCGATCAGAAATGCAGAGGAACAAAAAGTTGCTGATGCTGAATTGGCTAAAGAAAAAGCAGAAAACGATCAAAGAAAACAACAATCTTATTTTCTATTTGGAGGTTTGGCTTTGGTCTTGGTTTTTGCCGGTTTCATTTTCAATCGTTTCCGCATCACAAAAAAACAAAAGGAGATTATCGAAGATCAAAAGGAAAAGGTAGACGAAGCTTATGAAGAACTGGAAGAGAAAAACACGGAAATCATGGACTCGATCACCTATGCCAAAAGGATTCAAAATGCCATTCTTCCACCCGACCGTTTAGTGAAAAAGCATTTACCCAATTCTTTTGTATTGTATAAACCGAAGGATATTGTGGCTGGGGATTTTTATTGGATGGAGGCCTACGCCAAGGCTTCGGCCTCCGAAGGAATTTTGATTGCCGCTGCAGATTGTACGGGGCATGGGGTTCCTGGGGCTATGGTGTCGGTGGTTTGCAATAATGGGCTGAACCGCTCTGTGAGAGAGTTTGGCTTGACAGACCCAGGAAAGATTTTGGACAAAACTCGAGAGCTCGTGATTCAGGAGTTTGAGAAATCTGAAGATACGATTAAAGATGGTATGGATATCGCGCTTGTCAGTCTAGAGCAAGAGGGTGCCGGTTATGTTGCTCTAAACTCTAGTACTAAACTCAAGTTTTCTGGCGCTCACAATCCTCTTTGGATTATCCGAAAAGGAGTAGCAGAAGAAATCAAAGCTGAGTTTTCCGCCGAATCTTCAGATTGCATAAATATTTTCGAAGGAAAAGAACATACATTGATTGAAGTGAAGGCAGACAAACAGCCTATTGGGAAGTTTGCGAACCCCCTTCCCTACACTACACATAAAATCGATCTTAAACCTGGAGACTCTATTTATATTTTCTCGGATGGGTATGCAGATCAATTCGGGGGAGAAAAAGGCAAGAAATTCAAAACCAAGAATTTTAAGAATTTACTGCTTTCAGTTCAAAAAGAGCCGATGGAGAAACAGAAAGAGCTTATTGATCAAGCTTTCGAAGACTGGAAAGGAAACCTAGAACAATTAGATGATGTGTGCGTGATTGGAATTCAAGTTTGATTCAATCAAACAAATAAAACCATCCTGACATTTTTAATCAGAGCCTAAATGACAGGCGTTTATCCTAAATTTAGTTGAGGTATAATATAATTGAAAAAAACTCCAATTGATAGCTGGCATACGGTTGAATTAATAGTTAGTTTGCTATGGAGGATTAACAAGTATTGAAATTCTTATATTTGAGGAAACTTATTTTGATGAAAAACCTAATATTAGCACTACTCTTTTTTCAAATTACTTTTCTTTTTTCTCAGGAAAATAAGGGTCTCGAATTGATAATAATTGATGGCTATACAAATCAACCAATCCCAAATACTTCAATTAAAATTTTGCCAAAAAAATCCTCCAATAAGGAAGCAATAGCATCCAAAACTGATGAAAATGGCATTCTACTCCTTTCTAATACGAAGAAAAAGAAGGTCAAACTTTATATTGTTCCTGAGGATAATCGGTTTCTAGAATTGGAAAGAAAATTTAAAGCTGATGAGTCTGGTGTCCTCAAGGTCCCGCTTTATCCGACCAAAGATTATGAATCCAAAATGTTTGCATTAGAAGATAGTATTTATGGAAAAGACTCTTTGTCAACAGAAGAGATCGAAAACCTTGTATATGAAGAATCAGAAATGCCAGTTTTTAACGGAGGATATGCGAACATGTTTAAATTTATTCAAGAAAACGTGCATTATCCCGAAATCTCCAGAGAGTTTGGTGAACAAGGTACTTGCTATATTCGATTTATTATCGAGCCCGACGGAAAAGTTTCACATGCTAAAGTAATTTCTGGTCCTTCGAAATTATTAATTCGTGAAGCCGTACGAGTTGTGCGAGCCATGCCAAAGTGGAAGCCAAGTCAAAAGAATGGACAAGCAACTCGTGCATCATTTATCCTTCCGATTAAGTTTCAATTGGGATGATCACCAAAATTGAAATAGAATTTGAGGAATCCAAAACTGAAGTCCTTGAATTTCTTAGGAAAACGGATGTGCGCTTTCGCCCTTTAACTCGCTATTTAAATCAAGATCAAGTTATTGGAAAATGGAAAGGTCTTGATAACAGCAATGGTTTTAAATTAGATTTTGACTATGGGTTTCCGGATTGGAATGCCGCTTTACAAGAAAGTAATACAAAAACCCTACTTACCCTGAGAGGAACTAATAATTCACTTATTTTCATGAGCATGGTCGTTCTTGGAATGACTGGATATGCTATTGTACAATTTGGAAAAGCAAACTATGGAACAAGTGGGTTTGGGCCTTCTATTATTTTACCGTCCATTGCTGTGCTTTTTGTTCTTTTTTTTTGGTGGCTTGGAAATTACAAAAATGCCCTCCGATTGAAAAAAGCCATTCTCAAATCTTATAAGAACTATAAACTAGGCCAAAGCTAAGCTACAAAAATACAATTCCGCCTATCAAAAGCACTGACAGGATAAGAACGATAACAAAAACGTCAATCCAATTCTTGCGACGATCCAATGTTAGTGGTAAGAGCTCAAATTCTTTTAGTCCTTGTTGTTTGGCCGAAATCATGACATCCAGCTGATTTTTCATGCTATTAAAACTTGGAGGTTTCCAGTGAAATCTAAATTGATGTTCCATACTCCCTACTCTAATTTCAAAAACATTAAAGTAACCACGAGCATCGGATTGATGCCAACGAATAATGACTTTCTCACCCCTATAATGTCCTATGATGGCATTTTGTCGGGCATTTTTAAATCCAAATCTTTTTCGAAAAGAATCAAATTCATAGCCATAATAATGTCGGGATCTGAAATAACTGACCATATTGTAGTGCCTGAAGTAAGTCAGCCAAATATAAAGCAGTGACCCCAGCACAAAAGCTATGGTAAAGTAGATATGTTCGGTAGATTTGAAAAGAGCTAAGACAGGCATTTGTTTAATGGATCATTCATTTGAATTGGGGCAAAAATAAGCATTTAGAGTCAACTTTCCTCACTCAAATATTTCAGGAAATCCTTATCTTTGGAAGAACCTGCCGAATAATTCCAAGTAGGTAATAGAAATTAGAAAAAGACCTAAGTTGTGTAAAGCACATTTGTGGTTTATGCAATTGTTAGAGTAAATTAACTATGAAACCTATTTTTTACATATTGATTCTTATCGCTCTTTTAAGTTGCAAAGATTGTGATTGGGGCGATTTTGCCGATTTAGAATACTATATTCCATATAATGCAAACTCAGATACGATTATTTTTGAATCAAATTTGGGTGATTTTGATACCATTCGAATAGCTGAAATTGACTCTAGTAGATCTTGTGGTAGCATCGCCAATGTTAAAAACGAACGCTTAAGTGTCTCCATTGAACATATTCCAATTGATCGCTGGCAATATGGCCACATAAGCTCTGACGAAAGAGGTTATCGGCCTTACTATCAGTTTTTAGCAAGAGTTAATCGAACGGAGGGTGAACTGACAATTGGCATTGAATTTCGTGATTTCGAAGGAGAAATTATATTAAATAGTTTTTCAAAAGAAAACATATTTAAAAATGCTCGAACTGAAGGTTATTGGCTCGTAAAAAGTACAGATGAAATGAAAGACTCTACTAAGATAGAAGAACTTTATTGGACAAAGGAATATGGCTTAACCGGTTATAAAATGAAGTCAGGGGAGTTTTATGAAATTAAAACTATCTCTAACACCATGTAAAAATGCATTGAAACGCATTTTACACTGAGCGTTGTGTAACATAAAAAGAAAATGACTGAGAAGAAATTAAATTTTTGGACGGAGCTAAGATTTGAGATAACTAATTCAGGAATCTTTGAAGCATACTGTGATTGGATTGAGCCAAAGGTCTATTATTTCGATTTGAAGCCAACCACAATAGAAGGAAAAATAGGCTTCTTAAATCCAGATATGGAAGAGTTTAAATTCGCACTAACTATTGATAAAAAGATAAAAGACTCCAGCGAAATTGAATCGATTGACATAAAGCATTGGGCAATTGAAAAATACAGTTCTGGTTTTAACAGAAATACACTTGAAATAAATTTGATTAAAAAATAAAATGCTACACAACAATGGCTAAACAACCATGAACAGGTTAAATTCTGCTTTAGGACCAACGTTTCTTTATTATTTTTAAACCTATACTATCCTCAATATAAATTTGCATTTGGTGCATACTTGGTGTATATTTACACCAATAACCTTTTTTATGAAAAGACAGAGCATTTCATTTACAGAACCAAATAGCGAATGGCTAAAGAGTCAAATAGACAGTAAAGAATACACAAGTATCACTGAATTGGTTAATGATTTAATTAGACAAGCAAGAAAACAACAAAGAGAGATCGATTTGATCAGAATGAAAATTGATAAAGCGGAAAAAAGCGGCTTTACCTCCGATTCAAGGTCACAAATATTAAATCAATCCAAAGATTTGTTGGATGCTAACTTATAGGATTAGTAACCAAGCTAAGGCCGACTTAATCCGCATTCATCATTATGGCGTTAAAAGGTTTGGAGTAAATCAAGCGGACAAATATTTTAACTCACTATTTGATCATTTTGAAATTATTGCGAAACGACCACTATCTTTTGAAGCAGTTGATTTTATAAAGCCAGGATATAGAAGATGTGTCTGTGGTGTAGACTCGATCTACTTTCGCATAAATGACGACATTGTAGAAATAATGACAATTATAGGCAGACAAGACTTGAACCCACTAGTATAAAATAGATTAACCAACAAAACCCCAAAATGAAATACATCCTACTTACTCTATTTATAATTATCTACCTGGTATACACCATTCGCGCGCAAAAAATCATACTAAAATCAAAGGTTTTAAATCCGAGAGCTCGGGTAATTAACTCCATACTTACCTGGATGATTCCTTTCCTCTATTTTTACTTAAGGAAAGGACATTTTATAAGTGAGGACATTGTGGTAACGAAACAAGTGCGTGACAAAAGAAAAAAAGATAACGAAAGTCCCTTTTACGATATAAGATGTGGTGGTGCCTAAGTGTACTGTGTTCAGATTTCTCTAACATTTACAGTATAAAATCCGATTAAAATTATCAAACAAAACCTTCTATAGGCTTCAAACCAATCTCCAAATTAAAACGTTACCCTCTGTAAGTAGATTAATCAAAAACCCAATCGAACCTTAAAATGCACAGAATCAAACCATTCATCCGACAAAATCCTTTCACTGGCCTATTGATTTGCTTTGTTTTCCTACTCAACTTCAGCTGCGAAAAAGAAGAAGCTCATTTGAATGCAAACTATTTAAAACCTTAGATAGGCACCTATGAAGGCATTTCAGATCATGTATTTTACATTGTTCAAAACCCACCTTATCACCAAACCAAGGACGTTAAGGTTCATGTCTTTCTCAGCAAAGAAAACTCTTGTCTTGATTTAGTTTTGATTTACAACGACACCATCATAGAACTCAACGAAAATTTAAGTTTTACTGAAACAGGAGCTTATCAGGATTCATGGGGAAGCGGTAGCTCACAGGGTTGGGTCCACATTCAGTTTGATTCAGATTCCATGCATTACGAATACTTTCAATACCAGGGGCTTGGTTCTCAAAAAGGGATAGAATTTCATATTCCTAAAACGGAATAAACAACTACCCCTTCCCTTTCAAAACCTCCTGCAAAGCATACATCTCATCTCGGTGCTTGGCGGCTTCGACAAAATCTAGGGCTTTGGCGGCTTTTTCCATGTCTTTTTTGGAACGTTCGATGGCTTTCATCAATTGTTCTTTGTTCATGTATTGAACTACGGGATCCGCTGCGACAGAAGACTTATCGT
>JAUICI010000156.1 GCA_030427935.1 Bacteroidia bacterium
TATTGATTCGAGGATTTTTGTTTCGTCTTTTACATTCGTTTTCGTATTCCGGGGTTGAAACCCCTCCAGCTGTCTTGCTTCCATCCTTAACCGCTCCACCATTCGACCTCTCGACCTTTATCCCCCAACAACATACTTCCCCTTCGAGTCGATCGTGATCTTGGATAAGGTCTTCTTCGCTTCAAAATCTTTGTAGACCGGTTGCAGATTGGGCCATAGTTTCTGCGCACCTTCTGCGTATTGATCGTAATTGGCGATGGTTTTCAAATCAAAATTCATACGAAAGGGGAAAATATGAACGGGAATTTCGTGTCCTTTATTTTTGGATTCGACACAAAGTACGTAGAATTCCTTGATGAGATCGTCCGTAATCGGAATACAGCCAATCGTAACACAGTTTCCGTGAATGAAAATATCTCCGCCTTTGCTTTCGTAGGGGCTATTGATTCGATCAGCTCTATTGGGGTAACTCACACCCAAACTCAAATAGAAATTCGACCATGGATTGAATCGATCTATAGTGTAAACACCTTCAGGAATCTGCAGGTCACCCTGTTTCATTTTAGGTCCAAGAAAGCCAGAACTTGAGCAGAAATCATAGGTTTTAAACAGATGGTATTTTCCATCAGACTTTTGAATCCACACTTCAAGGTCTTCTTCTTTCTTAAGTGCTCGAATGAAGATTTTCTCAATCTTATCAAAGCTGAAACCTTTCTCAGACAACTCTTTTTTCAAACTGGCTTCCTTTTCAGCATAAGCCGTTCGAACTCTGGAGTACGTTTTTTGTTTGGATTTAAAGCCTGTTTGGGGTTCGCTGGACATAAATAATAGACCGATGATAAGTAAATTCAGTGCCTTTAACATAATTTAAACTCAAATTTAGAGGAAAATAAAGAAATTTATATTTTATTGTTAACCTTTATGGTTAATTAACATTATTCTTAGAAAAAGTAACAAAGTATGAGCCAAACTAAAATATTGAATACCCTATTAATTCTAATTTTCCTTGCACCATTTGCTTCATTTGGTCAGTTGGAAGAGATTGCCCAAGAGAAACTTCAAACAACAGATAAATTCAATGAGATTTACCGGTTAATGGACAATCTTTACCTTGAGGAGATTGATGGTCCAATGCTTACAGAAGTGGCGATTAAAGCCATGCTGGAAGAATTAGATCCGCACAGTGTTTATATTTCAGCGAAAGAAGTAGAGGCCGCAAATAGAAATATTGTGGGAAGTTTCGTTGGGGTTGGTATTCGATTTCAAATTCTTAAAGATACTTTAATGGTGGTGAATCCGATTCCGGGTGGTCCGTCAGCAAAAGTTGGAGTCCGAGCGGGAGATAAAATCATTAAAATTGATGATGAATTAGTTGCTGGAGTAGGGTTGAAGAATTCAGGTGTAAGAGATCGACTTTTAGGTGATAAAGGCTCGAAAGTAGTCATTTCCATCCACAGAAGAGGAGAAAAGAAACTGATTAATTATGAAATCAAAAGAGACAAAATACCCGTTTTTAGTGTTCCAACCTCTTATATGGTTGATGATGAAATTGGCTATGTAAAACTGACTTCTTTCTCTCGAACTTCCTATGAAGAAGTGCATAAAGCAATTGAAAGACTGAAAGAGCAGGGGATGAAGAAATTGATTTTTGACCTACAAGACAATGGAGGAGGTTTATTATACGCTTCCAAACAAATAGCAGATGAGTTTTTAGATGATGATCGAATGATTGTGTATTCAGAGGGAAGAGCACAGCCTAGAAAACAGTATGTAGCTGATAAAAAGGGAATTTTCGAAAAAGGAAAAGTGATCTTTTTGATTGATGAAAGCACGGCTTCAGCGAGTGAGATTTTGTCAGGATCGATTCAAGACTGGGACAGAGGAGTGATCATTGGAAGAAGATCTTTTGGTAAAGGATTGGTTCAAAGACCTTTTGATTTGAAAGACGGAAGCCAGATTCGACTTACCATTGCTAAGTATTTCACGCCTTCAGGAAGGTGGATTCAAAAGCCATATGATGATCATGAAGCCTATAGAAACGATTATATAAAGAGATTTGAGTCCGGTGAATTGATGAGTAAAGATTCGATTCAACTTCCAGACTCATTGAAGTATCAAACTTTAGTTAACAAAAGAGAGATCTACGGAGGTGGAGGAATTGTGCCGGATATTTTCGTGCCAATTGACACATCACAAGTCTCAGAGATGTATAAGAATATTCTTAGAAAAGGGGTAATCAATGCCTTTTCATTGGAGTTTGTAGATGCAAACAGAAAAGAATTGTTTGCTAAATACCCAACATTCGAAGACTTTAAAAAGACCGAGGATATTTCTTGGATCACGGAGAAATTCTGGAAAAGAGTAGAGGATGAAGGAGTTGAAATTGTAGAAGAGGATAAGAAGATTTCGGGAGAACTCATCGAATTAAGAGTGAAAGCCTCCATGGCAAATGATCTGTGGGATTTTGGTAAATACTACGAGATTATCAATGTAGAAAACGATATTCTGTCCAAAGCCATTGAGGTCTTCCATACGAAAGGCGCTTATGAGAAAATTTTGAAGAATTAATTATAATTTTGTCTAAAATTTAATCGAACAAAAATGAAGAAATACGTTGTACTTACTGGAATTGCTCTAGGATTGGTGCTTGGAGCATGCGGAGGAGAAGAAACAAAGGAAGGATCGGAAAAAAGTGGTAAGAATTCCAATTCAGGTGAAAAGAAAAACTTGGTAGCCAAGGATAATGTGCCATATGAAGACCCGAATAAAGGGGTGACCAATATTCAATTTGAAGAGGTGGTTCACGATTTCGGAACTGTGCCTGCTGTTTCAGAAAACAAGCATATTTTTAAGTTTACCAATACAGGAAAAGAGCCACTAATCATTAAAGATGCAAAAGCTTCTTGTGGTTGCACAATTCCGAAGAAACCAGAAGAACCAATTGCCCCAGGAGCAGAAGGCGAATTGGAGGTGGTTTTCAAGCCAAAACCAAATCAAGCAGGTTCCACAGTAAATAAAACGGTAACAATTACGGCAAATATTCCAGGAGGAACGACAATCGTTAAGATTAAAGCGGATGTTGCTCAGGCGATGTAAGTGCAGTTGCGAGTGCCGAGTAACGAGTACCGAGGAAAGTATTTAGATTAAGTCCCTTTGTGTGTTTGCATGAAGGGATTTTTTTTAATCCTTCTCTTCGTCCCCAAGTCTCCTAGTCCCTACTCAAACCGAATCTCCACAATCTTACTCTTCTCATCATACATATTAAAGAAGAACTTGACTTCGAAAGCCGTGCCTCCATCTTTGAAGTACTGACAATGAAAGATGTTTTTTCCGCTTAAATAAATAACATTAATGGATTCAAAGGCAGATATAACCGCTTGAAGTTTGTCAGATAATTTGTTGAGATCTGTGTTTTCAATCGCTTTGACTTCAATATAGGTTTCTAGACCTTCTAGATTCTTCTCTTTGAGCTGTTTTAAGACCTTTTTTAAGGTTTCGGTCTGTGCTATTTCTGTTTTAGTCTGGCTAAAAGAAAAAGCCGAAAAAATAATAAGCGAATATGTGAGCAAAAATTTCATAATGTATGATTTGCAATAAAAATAAAAAATATCTTTCCTTTTTCCCTTAATCTGTTTAAACGCAAAGACTCAAAGGAGTCGCAAAGATCGCAAGAGTGTAAGTCCAATTGTCTTTCCCTTGAAGAAGAAGCTTATTAATCTCTCTTTCCAAAATATTTACTACATTCCATTTTTCATCTTTCATTTTTAATTTTTCATTTTTCATTATTCCATGAGCAATTACCATATCAAAAATCTAGAAGAATATTTCAATGTTTATCGCAAATCTATAAACGACCCCGAGGGATTTTGGGAAGAAGTAGCAGAAGAACATTTTTTATGGCGCAGACGCTGGGATAATGTCCTATCATGGGATTTTTCGAAACCAGAAGTAAAATGGTTTGATGGTGCTCAATTGAATATAACAGAGAATTGTATCGATCGTCATTTAGCAACTAAAGCTGATCAAACTGCCATCTTATTCGAACCAAATAACCCAGAAGCCGAGGCTGAACCTATTTCATATCAAGAATTACATGATCGAGTCAATCAAATGGCCAATGTTCTAAAATCAAAAGGAATTCAAAAAGGCGACCGAGTTTGTATTTATCTTCCCATGATTCCGGAGCTTGCAATCTCGGTTTTGGCTTGTGCTCGAATAGGAGCGGTTCATTCAGTGGTTTTCGCAGGCTTTTCTTCTTCTGCATTGGCGGCCAGAATCAATGATTCAGAATGTAAATTGGTCATTACTTCCGATGGATCCTATAGAGGCTCTAAAACCATTGATTTAAAAGGGATTGTTGATGAAGCACTAGAAACGTGTAAGTGTGTAGAAAACGTTTTAGTCACGAATAGAATTGACTCAGAAATCACTATGAAAGAAGGTCGAGACGAATGGTTACAACCTCTGTTGGATATGGCTTCGAAAGAGTGTAAAGCCGAAATCATGAATGCAGAAGATCCTTTGTTTATTCTTTATACTTCCGGTTCCACGGGCTCGCCAAAAGGAATGGTGCATACTTGTGGTGGGTATATGGTCTACACGGCCTATACATTTAAGAATGTATTTCAATATAAAGAAGGCGATGTTTACTGGTGTACCGCCGATATTGGATGGATTACCGGTCATAGTTATATCGTTTATGGTCCTCTTGCCAACGGGGCAACAACCGTAATGTTCGAAGGAGTTCCATCTTATCCTGATTTCGGAAGATTCTGGGAAATCGTTGAAAAGCACAAGGTGAATCAGTTTTATACTGCGCCGACTGCCATTCGAGCTTTGGCTAAAGAAAATTTGGATTTTGTAGATCGTTATGATCTTTCCTCTTTAAAAGTTCTTGGAACGGTAGGAGAACCGATAAATGAAGAAGCTTGGCATTGGTATAATGACAATGTGGGGAAACAATCTTGTCCGATCGTTGATACTTGGTGGCAAACTGAAACGGGAGGGGTAATGATTAGTCCAATTCCATTTTCAACACCAACTATTCCGACCTTTGCGACTTTGCCAATTCCAGGGATTCAACCAGCTTTAATGGATGAAAATGGCAAAGAAATCAAAGGAAATCAAGTTGAAGGTCGACTTTGTGTGAAATTCCCTTGGCCGTCCATGGCGAGAACAATCTGGGGTAATCACGAGAGATATCGGGAAACTTATTTTTCAGCTTATGAAAACATGTATTTCACCGGGGATGGTGCAAGGAGAGATGCAGTTGGTTATTATAGAATCACGGGAAGAGTGGACGATGTAATTATTGTTTCAGGACATAATCTCGGAACGGCGCCAATTGAAGATGCCATCAATGAACATCCTGCCGTGGCGGAATCAGCGATTGTTGGCTTTCCTCATGAAATCAAGGGGAATGCTTTGTATGGATATGTGACTCTAAAAGAAACTGGAGCAGATCGAGATCAGGAGAACTTAAAGAAAGAGATCAATCAATTGATTACTGAGCATATAGGTCCGATTGCGAAACTGGATAAGATTCAATTTACGGTTGGACTACCAAAAACACGTTCGGGGAAGATCATGAGAAGAATTTTAAGAAAAATCGCCCATAATGATTTTAGTAATTTGGGAGATACCTCGACATTATTGAATCCTGAAGTTGTGGATTCTATAATTGAAAGTCGACTATAATACCTTATTTCTTCACTCTTTCGAGAGTTATGGTATCATTTGTATTATTGAAGTTTTTAGGTCTTTTACTGTTTTTGAAGTTGAGACATATTCGCATTTGGTCTTCTTCGATAGTAAATATCCCTGGAAGTCGAGCGATCTCCTCTTTGGAATCATAATTAAAAAGGATGAAGTCAATGAAATTGTGTTTCTTTTTAGTCTGATAGTCCACTTTTGCCTTCATGAAAGCTAATTGACCGTCTACAGCATATTTTCTTCCACCAAGAGTGTCGCCATTAAAAACCATATAGGCATAATCATCCTGATCAATATTGATATATCCAACATTGTCTTCACTATCCGCACCACGCCAGAGTCCTTTATGTTCATTCTGACTAAGGCTGAAAAAAGGGCTTAGAATTAAAATAAAAGCGAACACAAATTTGAACACAGGCTTCATGAGCAATAAGTTTTTAACTAATGTATAAGATAAATAATAGCTACAAATACTGCAGCGATAATGGCAAGCGCAATAAAAGAAGCCATGATCAAGCGATTCTTTTGATCGGCTTTCAATTTTGCCCTAAGCATTTTAATCTCTTCTGGAGTGGCATTTTTAGGTGAGACAAAAGGATTTTTGGATTTGTACTTATCAAACCCACCATTCCCTTCAAAAATCGTTTTGTGCTTACGCTTTTTGTTATTCTTAATGCTCGAAAGCATTGTTGACATATGTCCACCTGCACTCATTCTTATAATTTAACAATTTTAATTGAAATCCCGTTAACTATCGGGAGAAAGATTATTGAGTACAAATGGACCTATGTTGCTTTATGTTGGATTAAGGATTACCCTTCGACAAGCTCAGGGACCTAGGATTAAGGATTTTGCATTTCGCACTGCGAATCAACTAACAACCCACAATTCCGAATGAGAAATAGAGTTTTTGCTCGATGGAGTTTCCTTGTTCATCTTTTGCTGGATTCCAGTTTTCAGGTAAATTATTTATTATCGACAACATTTTCATATCGGTAGCTTTATCACCGCAGGAATCTTCCAAACTAATAAGTTCAATTTTTCCTTCTTTGGAAACTAAGAAGGAGATTTTTCCTGGTTTTAAATCCGACATGTTCAATTTAGATACGGTTTCAAAGCTTTCTCTTTGCAAATAAAGAATCAAAGCATCATTACCAAGTTTATATTCGGCTTGTTTTGATGGGGTAACTGTCATGTAGTATGAAATGTATTGGTCATGCCTTGGGTTCATGCTAGGATCGTAGTTTGCTAATACGGCTAGGTTGGTGGAGTAGTCCATCTTTTTTATTAGTGCAAGTTGAGCTTCATTTAGGTTTTCCGATTTTCCCTTTTCAATGATATTATCTCCGGCTTTGACTATATGAATTTGAATGTCAGTATAAGGGTTTACTTGTCTTTTCGGTCCATCACTAGGAAGGATGTCCCAAATGGTTTTTGCACTATGGAGCTTTTCTTTTGAAACGTGATTGATAAATCGTGTTCCAATCTCATAGTGGAAGTTATTGCTTACGTCTAAATAAGTATCAAGTGCATTGACTCTTTGAAAGCGCTCTGCAGTGGTGTTCTCTTCAACTTTTTTACAAGAAGGAGGGACGTCTGTCTTCGGTTCACTTTCCTGTGAGCTAACAAAAGCAAGTGCTGAAAAGCTAAATGTGGCAATCAAAGCCATTAAAATTAAATTCTGTTTTTTCATGATTCTATTGATTTATGATTAATATGAATCAAATCTATTGACAGACAGTCTTTTGATTGTTTAACAAAGTGTAAAATAGTGTAAAATCACTGTAAAACACTTCGAAATGAGGAAGAATAGCCTAATTTTGTGATCATGATTTTAAAGTTCAATAAGGTTCTATTTCTGATCTTTTTACTGGGTTTTTCTTTGAATTCTTTTGCGGTAAAAGAAGATAAAATAAAGGAGCTAGAATTAACTATTCGAAAGATTGGTGATCGACTATTATCTAGCTCAGGAGATTCAACTTCACGTGTATTGCCTCTTCAAAAGCAAGACAATACCTATATTCTTCGATTCGAAAAAGATTTTGCTCTCATGCCTGAAGTCTTGATTGAGTTGTCACATACTTACATGCGGGAACTAGGATGGACAGAAGGTATTATCATCGAGGTCAAAGACTGTGATAAGCGTGAAGTTGTGCACAGTTTTAAGGTAAATATTCAAGAAAACGGGGAGGGAGAGCCCTGCCAAGTAAGAGAATTACCCAAAAACTGCTACTATATAGAGTTCAATTTATTAGGAAAAAAGGAGCGTGCAGGAATAAAAGAAGAAGCATCAGATGAAGTCTCAAGTTCCATTATACGTTTACTCATATTTCTGGGACTCTTCCTTCTTGTTGTTTACCTGTATCGAATGCAGAAAAAGAAAAAGAAGCTTTCTGAAAATCCAAACATGATCAAATTAGGGAAGTTTCATTTTGATAAAAGAAACACAGAATTGATCCTAGAAAAGCAAGTTATCGAACTCACCAGTAAAGAAGCGGACCTGCTTATCCTACTTTACGAAAACGCCAATGAAACGGTAGAACGCGAAACCATTCTCAACCGAGTTTGGGGAGACGAAGGAGATTACGTTGGCCGAACCCTGGACGTCTTTATTTCCAAACTAAGAAAGAAACTAGAAGCAGATCCAAATGTTAAAATCTCGAATATCCGAGGGGTTGGGTATAGATTGGTTGTTTAGTTTAGTGGTTGAATGGTTTGATGGTGGAGAAGTGAATGGTTTAGGCTGGAGTAACAGTCTGACATCTGACTTATGAAATCTCCAATAAAAATGCATTCAATCCAACTAATTTTTTACAAACTTCATGATCGCCAATCTATCCCCATAATAGATTCTAATTAGATGAAGACCAGGCTGAAGCTTTTCAATGTCTATTTTGGTAGACTTTGAAGAAACCTCCTCGCTGCATGCTATCTTTCCTTTAAGATCCAAGATTTCAATTCGATCAATAATACTGATGTCAGATTCAATATTGATTATAGAATTCGCAGGATTTGGAAATAAATTAATGCTTTCATTATCGAACTCCTCAATGGAATTTGTCCAGGGAAT
>JAUICI010000157.1 GCA_030427935.1 Bacteroidia bacterium
TTCTGGAGCGTATTTAATTTCCTCATCATCCATATAATTCAATTTCGCCTGCTCCAATTGAATCGCATGGATTCCATTTTCTGGATCTCCAAAGGATCTCGTAATTTGTCCTCCTTTAAATGGATGATTGTATTCAAAACTATAATCGGAAGCACTCAAAACGGATTTAGCTGCCTGAATAATCTCTTCAGATGCCGTTTTGCCATCATTTGTGCCTAAAATTAAGTCTGGAAAGGGTTCAGCGTTGATCGTTTCTACCTCTTTTCGAATAGAATGTGCATCAAAAAGAATCGCAAAACCGAATTCCTTTTTCATTTCATTAAGAATGGAACCCAGTTTCTGATGGTAAGGATCATAATACTTTTCTTTTCTTCGATTGACTTCCGCATCATCCGGAATGAATGACTCCTCTTTATAAATGGATTCTCCAAAGAAATCAGTGGAGGGACACAAAGCCGTTATAATCCGACCATCATTATAAAGGGGCTTACTTTTAGGATCACGATTCAAATCAATCACCCATCTGCAATAATTCGCCGAAATCATGGTGATTCCCATTTCTGGGGCAAAGTCATACAATTGATGAATAAACCAATCCGCATCATCTGGTCGAGCCATTTTCTCAGCAACAAATTGGTCTTTCAATTCATCTGGAAATCCCGTCCCCGAATGTGGTGAACTTAATAGTATGGGTAGCTTCTCCCCTTTTGCTTCAATTAGATTATAAATGCTCATCCAAATAGTTTAGAGCAAAAATAATTGAATTAATGACTGAATGATACAATGATTCTATGACTTTACAAAAACTTATTCAATAACAATCTTCGAAGAGGACACCTCATCATTCGAGATCATTTGGATCATATAGATTCCTTTTTCCCAATTAGAAGAATTGATCCGAAGCTTAGATTTCCCATTGAATTCATTAGAATAAACCCTTCTTCCCATCGCATCTACTATCTGAATTTCTCCAGTTTTTGTTGCTCCTAGATCTATTGTGAATACACTCTTTGCTGGATTAGGATAGATGTTTAAACTTGAAGTTGAAAACTCAGTTACCGAAGCAAAATCTTGAACAATTAAACTTGAAACTGTATTGGTAATTACAGCTTCATTAAAATCAAAATAAATCCCTACAAAATTTTCAATCAAATCTCCAACTTGGTTGTTTGGATTCTGCTTGATTCTAAAAATTACATGACCATGAGAAGCTGGCTCATTTACATTCGAATCCGGCAACATGATATTAGCAAAAGTAAACTTCAAAATATTATTGTTAATGATTTCTGGAACACAAGAATGACTTGATCCTACAAATTCGAAAGTAGAAGCATCCAAGTAAGAAGTCAGTGTATCCATGATGAACACATTAAAAGCTGTATCCGTCCCAGTATTTTGAAATCGAATTTGATAAGTCAATGTTTCATCTGTAAGTTCTATATCTCCTGATGGAAAGACTTGTTTATCATTTGGATCGTACGAAGCAATGGCAATGATACTATCGCACAATTCATTATTTGATAAATCTGAATCTGTCGAAACAGGAATTACCCCATGGCAAAAATGAAGCATTGAGCCTGCGGGAGAAGTCGTACTACCTTGAATCTGAATTGAATTTTGCGACATGGATGAGATCGTCACATTTGACCAAAACAAAGTATCGCCATTCTGATAGTCAAATGTTGGCGTAGTTTGAGATACCGTATATGTTGGATCTGGCACATAATAGATCATTGCATCTCCGGTACTCATTGAATGATTCTTTGAATATAGTGTTTGATAATTTGTAAATATTGGCCTCAAAATACCCATATACAAATAGGATTCATAGTCGTTTCCGACAGAATCTGCGAAATCATTTCCGGTTGAAGTTTGGTTTCCAGCCGAGGTTGTTACATTATAAGTTTGCCCACAATAATTCATTATATTCTGAGGGTAATACTGATCCACATCATAAGTACCATAAGGAAGGTTTAATGAATAATCTCCATTCAAATCTGTAGAAGCAACATAGTTACCCGGATTTGCTTTCACAATCATATAATTGATTCCTGACTCTGCATTATCCGCACAGTTATTATCTATATCAGCATAAACATTTCCGGAAATCGTGGAGCATCCACCTGCTGCAGAACTGTCTGCAACAATTCCCTGAAACTGATTTTGACAACCACCTGCATCTGTTACAGTTGCCGTATAGGTTCCCGCGGAAGCATTATTCACCAATGGCAATGTATCTCCTGTATTCCAATCAACTTGAAAAGGTCCATTTCCTCCTGTGATTGTCAAAACTAAGGAACCATCATTACAATAAGCTGGGGAAGTTGACACACTTCCTATTGCACTTCCTCCACCAACAGTGGTATTAAAAACTGTTACTGAAGTTTGAGAAGTACAACCATTGGCGTCTTGGACTTGAATAGAATATGGATTTGCACACCTACCTGTCACCAAATTTGAAGCTGACCAAGATGCACCGCCATCAAAACTGTATAGATAAGGTGGAGTTCCTCCAGTTGCAAATGCGTTGATCAAACCAACACATTGATTACAAGTATCAGGATCAGAGATACCAGTTACAACTAACGGTGGGGGTTCATTCAGAACTACAATCACATCATGTGTTGCAGCGGTACCATCAGTAATTGTTACCGTATAAGTTCCAGCTCCCAGTAATTGAAAAAGCTCGGTATCAGAATCTACTGAATTCTGTTGCGCACCACCCGGAACAACTGAGAATGAATATGGCGGAGTTCCACCTGAAGCCGAGATTTGAAATTCACCTATTGGCATTCCAAAGCAAAATGGATCTATCTGATAATCTATCACTCCTGTTAGCTGGGAATACGAGATAATAGTGAAAAAGGATAAAAAGATAAGGGTAAAGAATTTCTTCATAATTAGAGTAGTTAAATGAATAGTTTACAAGTAGACGCAAGTTTTAGAAGAAAGTTGTCAAGAGTTAGATATTTTTCTCATCGCCTGTTTCCCATGGCACCATACTACAAGCTTAGAAAATAATTCTGCGTCTATTTGATAGCTTATTCAATTACAATCATTGAAGAAGACACCTCATCATTCGTGATCATCCGAATCATGTAAATTCCTTTTTCCCAGTTAGAAGAATTGATCTCAAGTTTAGATTTCCCATTGAATTCATTAGAATAAACGATTCTTCCCATCGCATCTACTATTTGAATTTCTCCAGTTTTCGACCCACCTAAATCAATTGTAAATGCATTCTTTGCTGGATTGGGATAAACGCTTAAATCCGACAACTTAAACTCTTGAATTGAATTTAAATCCTGAACAATCGAACTCGAAACAGTATTTGTAATCACCGGCTCATTATAATCGAAATAGATTCCTGCCGTATTGTTAATAACATCACCATATTCATTATTAGGGTTCTGTTTGATTCTGAAATTCACAAACCCATGACTTAAGGGCTCGTTTCTAGTGGAATCAACCAACATAATATTGGGGAAAGTAAATTTTAGAATATTATTATTAATGATTTCTGGAATACAATTATGACTCGCAGTTAAAAATTCGAATGTCGCAGGATCTAGGTGACTCGACAACGTATCCATAATGAAGATATTGAAGGCAGTATCCGTTCCAGTATTCTGAAATCGAATTCTATAAGTCAATAATTCATCCGATAGATCAATATTTCCTGATGGCCATACTTGCTTGTCATTAGGGTCGAATGATGCAATTACTTCAACTGAATCTAACGAATGATTATTAATAAAATTAACTTCTGTAACACTGCTATAAATTCCATGATGAATAGCTAATTTTTCTCCAACTAATAACGGAGTTGTACCCATTATATTTACATTATAAACACCAAAACCTGGAATATCCCCGATCCAAAACAAGGTATCATTTGAAACATAGTCATATGGAGGATTTGTTAAATCTAAATCAAATTGATTATCCAAAACATGATATAATATACTTGCTACAGAATCAGGACTATGATTTATAAACGAAATTGAATATTGAGAAGATATCATTGTTCTGACAAGTCCAAACCCATATTCTGAGTAAAGATCTATATTCAGTGAATCATAAAAATCATTTCCGAATGAAAATTCATTCATTTGATTTGTAGAAACTGAATACCCATTATTACAAAAAACATTGAAAGAAGCTGGAATAGTTTGTTCGATTTGATAACTTCCATATGGCAGACTTAATGTATAGTTTCCATTTGAATCAGAAATTGCAACGAAGTTACCGGGATTAGCAATAACCATTCTATTTGGTACACCTATTTCACCATCATCAAAACAATTTTGATTGTCATCCATAATAATTTTCCCAGAAATTGTTGAACAACCACTGATACTAGAACTATCATCAACTTCCGCTTCAACCCAATAAAGACAGCCCTCAGAATCAGTCAAAACTCCAGTATAAGTTCCCGGTTGTAAATTCGTCTGTATTGGGGTATTATTGTTATTTAATGGCCAGGACCAATTAACAGAAAATGGTGCTAGACTAGTATCTAATTCTAACATTATTGACCCATTATTACAATAACTTGGATTTACGCTTATTTGTCCAATTGTATTAATATCTCCCCAAACATTAATTATTTCAGTTTGACTTTGATTCACTAAAGCAAGGCAACTATCACTATCTCTGACATAAACATAATGATAGCCAATCGGCAAATATGAGCTACTGTCAGAAATCCAAGTTTGTCCATCATCGAAAGAATATTCAAACGGTCCTCTTCCTCCGACAATACTATCAACGGAAAAATAACCAACCCCCCTTTGACAAGTATCGGGCGACCCTGTTCCAAATGCATAAATTAGATCCGGAACAACGAATGTAGTAGTCACATATACCAAATTATTATTTGAGTCTTCAATAAAGAATGTATCCGGTGGCACTGAACTACCCTGAGCACCACATATTCCTTCGTAAATAAAAATACTATCGTTCAATATATTATCAAGGAAATACATATTACTGTTTGAAATAGTATAAGGGGGAGTTCCTCCTGAAGCTAAAATTACAATTCCTCCATCACAACCATTGCAAGCAGTGCATTCATCCTTTTGCAATATTGTTGCAGATAGTTGAGCATTAGAATTGATTATAATACAAACAAAAAATAGAAAAAAAGTTAGACGCATGGTTGTTAAGATTTGATTAGTCAATTAAAAAAACGATATTCTAATAAAACGGGTTGGTAAAAATATTAAAATTTTGACCTTTGGCTTTTGAATAATACCCCCCCCTTTTTAGTAATCAATGCCGAAAGAGCTCTTAACACTCTCCCCTACAACCCAAGCCTCCGTCCAACAAGCCTGAAAATTATAACCACCCGTTATCCCGTCTATATCGATCATTTCTCCAATAAAATAAACGCCTGGATGGATTTTGGATTCCATGGTTTTCATGTCGAGATTTTCCAGGGCAATCCCACCTGCGGTTACAAATTCTTCTTTAAATGTGGTTTTCCCCTGAACTTCGTAAGTATCGTTCAATAAGATATTGATGAGTTTATTGATTGATTTTTTGCCCAACTCCCCTACTTTCATTTCGGGATTTAATTCAATTTTTTGACTTAAGTAAATCCAAAGCCGATTGGGTAATTGATAGGGATTCCATTTTTTTAAGTATTTGGATGAATTCTCACTTATGCTTTGATTGATTTCAGTTCTAAGCTGCTCTTCCTTGACATCTGCCAACCAAGATACACGCACTTTAAAGGCATAGTTTTTATCATGAAGTATTCTTGCTCCCCAGGCAGAAAGCAAAAGAATCGCTGGTCCACTCATCCCCCAATGTGTGAACAAAAGTGGACCTCTTCCTTCTAATTTCTCCCCTTCGATTTTGGCAATAGCATCTTCAACCACAATCCCCATTAATTCTGCCGTATTTTCCTTGGGCATATTAAAAGTAAAAAGTGAAGGAACCGGATCGATAAGTTTGTAACCAAGTTTTTCAAATTCTTCTAGAGACGATCTTTTAGGCTGACCACCATAGGCGAAAACAAGTTTATCTGCATAAATCTTTTCTTCGGATTTTGTAATCAAATTATAACCTGACCCTTCAGTTTCAAAAGAAATAACATGGGTTTCAGTTTTGATTTCAATCCCAAATTCTCGGCATTTTCGGAGGAATAAGTCGATAATAATCTGTGAGTCGTTTACTTTCGGAAAAACATGACTCCCTGAATATACTTCCAATTCTATCCCGTTCTCCTCCAGCCACTGCATCATGTCCTGATTAGAGAATTTCCCAAAAAGCTTTCTCAATTGTCTTCCGCCTCTAGGATAAGCTGACGCCAATTCTCCAATATTTTCACATGAATTTGTCACATTACATCTCCCTCCTCCTGAAATCTTGACTTTGGATAATAGTTTTTTGGATTTTTCGAGAATTAAAACTTCCGTATTCGGGTTCTTTTCTTTGATCTGAATTGCTGCAAAAAATCCCGCAGCTCCTCCACCAATTACAGCTATTTTTGGGTTGTGACTCATGTCAGCACAAAGATGCTAATAAATTCTCTTGAATGACTTATCTTCGCCTTAATGACAAGAAATTTTTCATATAAATTCATTTCACTTACTGTTGTGCTTTTGACTGTCTTTATTCTTGGAAATTGCAGTACAGAGGAAATTCAGAAGAAAAATGAGCAAAATGAAAACCGAACACAAGCTACAGTTCATCCCCAATATATAGGCGATGAATCTTGTATTTCTTGCCATGGTAAACAACACGAGGAGTGGACTGGTTCTCACCATGATTGGGCCATGAAGTCGCCTGACAGTTCAAGTGTTCTGGGTGATTTCAATGATCGCGAAATCACTCTAGATGGTGTTCAATACCGTTTTTATAAAAGCAAAAATCTCTTCAAAGTCTCCGTAATAGAAAAAAACGAGGAAGGACAAAACTTCATTATTTGGAAAACATTCGGATTTTGGCCCCTTCAGCAGTATTTAGTCAAAACGGAAGATGGTAAAATTCAGACTCTAAGAGCTAGTTGGAATTCGGAAAGTAAGAATTGGTATCATCAATACAAAAACGAGATTATCGCACCGAAAGATTGGTTGCATTGGACGAATGGCGGACAAAGATGGAATACCATGTGCGCCGATTGCCATTCTACGGATGTCAGGAAGAATTACAATGTAGAATTGGATCAATTTGAAACGACCTTCAAGACACAAAATGTGGGTTGCGAAGCTTGTCATGGTCCTGGATCCAATCATTTGAGCTGGACTAAAAACCAAAGTTCAGATGACAAAGGAATTTTCAATCCTACCGACCAAGTCAGTATTTTGAATCAGTGCGCTCCTTGCCACTCAAGAAGGACAAAAATCAAAGAAACTGTTTATCCCTGGGAAGATTTTCACACTAATTATCTCGTACAAAATTTATCACCCGACTTTTATGAATTGGATGGACAAATTAAAGAAGAGGACTATGTTTTTGGTTCATTTTTATCCTCTAAAATGTACCATGAAGGCGTCAAATGTAACGATTGCCATAATCCACATAGTCTGAAATTAAAAGCTGAAGGAAATAATCTTTGTCTTTCCTGCCACGAACCAAAATACAATTCGAAAAAGCACCATTTCCATCAAGAAAATTCATTAGGAGCTGATTGTATTAGTTGTCACATGCCGGGCAAAAATTATATGGGTCATGATTTTAGAAGAGACCATAGTTTTCGAGTTCCACGACCAGATCAATCGGTACAATTTGGAACTTCAAACGCTTGTAATCAATGTCATTCCGATAAATCTGCAAAATGGGCTGCAAATAAAGTCGTGGAATGGTACGGCCCTGAAAGGCAAATGCATTTCTCAGACTTTCTAATTCGTTCCGCGCAAAATAACTTGGATTCTGTAAGTCAAAAGGAATTGATTCAATATGTTAGCAATACAAACTTTCCTGAAATAGCCCGGTCCACCCTGGTAGAAAATCTACAGAACAAATTATCCAATGAGTCTACCCGAGCCATGATGGAGTCCATCGATCCAAATGAACATTTGATTTTAAACTCAGTATTGAACTATTTCACACAGGAAAGTCCCCAGGCCAGATTGTATTTTGCTAGACAATTTCTTTTTCATTCGAAGTCCATAATTAGAATGAATGCGGCAAAATTGTTACTAGACATTCCTTCAAATCAGCTCAATCAAAAAGAACAGCAGCAATTGAGAAGAAATGAATCCGAACTACTTCAAAGCTTAAGATATAATGCCGATTTCCCTGTTGGGAGATTACAATTAGGTGATTATTACTTTAGAAAAAACGACCTTCCTAATTCTATTTTAAATTATGAAATTGCCTTGAAAATGGATAGTTTATTACTCCCTGTTTATTCAAATCTGGCAACTGCTTACAACATCTTCAAACAAAATGAAAAAGCATTAAAAGTGTTAGCAATTGGTATTTCCAAAACTCCAAATAAAGGGCAACTATATTATTTAAAAGGATTGTTGCACTACGAAATGGGCATGAAAGAAGAAGCTATTCAAAGCCTCAACCTTTCACTCAAAGATTCACCCAATTTGATCAAAAGTTATTACAATTTGGCTGTGATCCATTATGAAGCGAAAGCATTTGCGCAAGCGAAACGAGTTTTAGAAAAAGGCCTTGAAATCAGTCCAAACAATGCAGAGCTTCTTGATTTCCTTAATTTATTGTCTAAGGAATTGTAGGGAGTTTTGTTAATTTTCGTTCAAAATATAGCCGAATTGATGAGAAACGTTCGTGCTTCTTTAAGTGTGATATAATT
>JAUICI010000288.1 GCA_030427935.1 Bacteroidia bacterium
GGTTGATTTCTAGTAGCCAACTATCTGTACCAAAAACATAGGTGACTTTTCCTTCAGGAAGTTGTTCTTTGTTGCAGAGATTTTCTAATATCGGAACGATAATCTCTTCTTTCCAAATCGAAGGTTTGGAAATTTCGTTGAAGTAAAATTCGAAAGAATACATCAGATACGAAACTGAATTTCTATACGGCTCCCGCTTTGGTCAAAGACGACTAAATCAGCGAGGTGTCTAATTAAGAATACGCCTCTACCACCAGGCTCTTCTAAGTTCTCTGGAAGGGTAGGGTCAGGTACTTTTGCTGGATCAAAACCACAACCTTGATCTTCTATACAAAATCGTAAAGATTTATCTTCTTTGTAGGTGGTAAAACAAACACTTTTATTGCAATCACAGTTATTTCCATGTTCGATAGCATTGGTAACTGCTTCAATAACAGCAAGCATCATGTTGCCATAAATGTTATCTTCTATGTCGTATTGATCTTTAAGCCGGTCTATGAAAGTCTCTACAAGGGAGATGTTTTCAAGATCTGAGGCAAACTCAAGCTTATTGATTTGACGTGTTTCCATCGCACTAGGGTTTTTATCTTCCATCATTCCTGACCTCATGAAGGAAAATTAAGTTAATTTAACAATTCATAGTACTTTTCTACGAGCTCCTTGTAAAAAGGTTCCAAATCTGGTGGAATTGTTTTAAACTGATCTATTTCAGATTGCCTTTGTTTTAGGTATTCCTCTAATGCTGGTGGGATTTGATTGGATATTTGATCCGCCGTTTCTGATTTTCTTTTTTCTTCTTTTTCTCGTTCTCGCTCTGCTGTTTCAAACTCTAATAGTTGCTCAAAAATCTCTTCTTGGCGTTTTATTGTTTGTTCTGTGAGTTTCTTATTGACCAAATCAGTTTCTGTTTCGTCCATCGCTTTCATGAGATCGTCGATACCATTGCCATTTTTTTCTCCTTCGCTCATGTCTTCTTTCAGTTTTCGGAGAGCCTCACGAATCGCCGCTTGCTGTTGTGCCATTTCGGCAAAATCTTTGCTCAGCTGTCTGCCTGGTTTACTGCCTTCTCCTTTTTCTCCTGGCTTTTGCATGCCTTCCATCATTTGTTGCATTTGTTTGTTTAGCTGATCTTGCATTTTTTTCAAAGATGGATTTGGACTGCTGCCACCAGGATTTTGGCAATTTTGAGATCCTGCCATAGACTGGGACATCGACGCTTGCATTTGTTCCATGGCTTCACTTAACATGAGTGCTAAATTATTGACAGAAGTCATTACATATTGTTGACTGACATTGGCTTGGCTTTTTCTCCGTTCTTGCAAGTGATCAATACTTTGATCCATGCCGCGATTCACCTTGTATATTTCTTCGGTAATAAAACTTTCTAACTGAAAAACACGCTTACTTAAAGCAATTAAACTATCCTGAATCATTGCTCCATCTTCCTTCAGTTTGAATTGTTCTTGAACTAATTCAACGTACAATGGATTGGACGTCTCTGTCTCTTGAATTTCTTGAATTAAATCTTCTTGGTCAAAAGAAAGTATAACTAGATTTTCCAATAGTTGGCGCAGGTGCTCCAAATTCTCCATGTGTTGCTCGGCAGCGGCAGCTTGCATCATCGAACTCATTGCCTGAGCCATCTCGGACATTTTCTCTCCAGATTTTTGCTGACTTTTACTGGCGTCATCTTTTTTATCTTGGTCTAGTTGTTCTTGACTTTCGTCCATCATTTCATCAATCTCCTCACTCTGCTCCTTGGATTCTTCCATATCCATTTTGCTATCCAAATCTTCATTCATCTCC
>JAUICI010000158.1 GCA_030427935.1 Bacteroidia bacterium
AGAAATGGTATCGTAAAACTGATTCAAACTTAAAGTCGCTGGATTTCCGTCACAAATAGCTGTGTCTCCTGAAATCGTCAAATTTGGTCCGCTTAAACTTAGTAAGCCAAATCCGTCCAGTTTCCCATATCCCCATTCAATATTTGGAGTGAATCCGGTATAAGAATCCGAAATCGCCGAGGTGATCATTTTCGATTTGAAATCTTGCCATGTTCCCAGATTACATCTTTCTAAATACAAGGCTGCAACTCCACCAACAACTGGAGAAGCCATGGAGGTTCCACCATTTTTTGTGTGCCAAGTTCCCGGAGCTAAATTGTGAAACTGACTCGTAGATAAAAGCGAATTCCTCCAAGCAGATGCAACAGCAGAAATCGTGACATCACCCGGAGATGAAATTTCTGGTTTGATTAATCCCGTTCTACTTGGTCCACGCGAAGAAGCTGGCGCCAAATAACCTTGATTTCCTGGAATGGATTGAATGTCCCCATTCATGTCAACATAATTTACCTGATGATTTAAATTGGCAACGGTGATCACACTTTCCAAACAAGTCCAAGAAGAAACAATGGTCGTCAAAGAATCTGGTTCAATGTATTTAGTAATCAAAGGAAAATCAGTAGGTGAGGGCAGAAGGCTACCTGAGATAATATCCGAAATACCCATCCATTGTCCGGTCCAAACGTCAAATACTCCATTTCCTGTGACATTGAAACCAAAATAATAAGCATTGGAATCGGGTTCTTCTACATAAAATTCAAAATGATACAAGCCGTTGACTTCCGTTGTGTAAATCTCATATTTTGCAATGGTGTCGCCTCCGGGTCCGTAAAGGGTGTCCAGAAAACTTCCCGGGAAAATATCGGCCATGGATCTGAAAGGAGATTGAGCTCTTCGGTCAAAACCACCTTGATGTTTATCCGCGGAAATGGAAAATCTTAAATCGTTAAAATTGGCTGTGTCGGCCCACAAACTAAAATAAACCGCTCCTGTTCCAAATGCAGAAGAGCCATTGTAATCCACCCAAAAGAAATTGGTGTCGGTTGGAGTTGAAATATGCTTCAAATGGTATTTTCCGAGGTGACCACTATTTCCCGCTGAGGCTACAACGATTCTTCCTGCTTTGTCGTTAATCAAGGAGTCTACGATATGTCCAGCAGGATCCAAGCCATCGTGACTACCAAGATAATTTCCAACTGAAGTGTTGATGACACATGGCTTACCTAAAGTATCCGCCATGGAAAAAATATAATCGATGGCATCCGCAACTGTCATGTCCCAGTTGGGAGTAGAGAAATCGGTGTGAACCATGATGATGTCCGTTTTCGGTGCCATTCCTTTGTAGGCTCCAACCGCTAGACCATTACCGGATCCACTTCCAACAACCGTTGTTCCGTGGGTTTGACTGTCATTTAAAGGACAAGTACCCGCATTAATCATTGCGCTATCGCAGGTTTGACCGTATCCGTATTTCCCTGGAGTTGTTCCGTTATTTGCTGCTCCTTGATCCCAATAGTACAGTACTCGGGTGGAGCTGTCGGCATTTCTGAAGTCGGCGTGGTTGTAATCCAATCCTGAATCCACATAACCATAAACGATATCCTGACCTTCAAAAGGAACTGGTATCGGTTCAACTGCAGCATGTATTTTATCAACTCCTACCAAAACTCGTGCGCTATCGTTCATCGGGACTGCGTGATCTAGTGGTAAATAAATTTGTTCAATCCATCCATTACTCCAATAGTTTTCAAGTTCCTGACTATTCACACGGTAGAACGACCAGCCATTTCTGCTGTGTCGTGCTTCAGTGGAGGCGTGATTGATACCGTTTGTCCATTTCAGTCCAACATAGAAAGTTTTGTTTTCCGGAAGTCTGTTTTTGTAGAAATTGGGAAGTGTGCTTTGCGACCATAAAGCTAGGCCAGAAAAGCAAAAAGTTAAAAAAATTAAAATCGTTTTCATCGTGCGAGTTGTATGCAATCTTTTGAAGTCTTACTTCGTTGTAATATATAAAAAACAGCCAAATAAATTGTATTTCAACCGTTTGAATAATTTGCTCAACAGTTAGAACAATTATTTGGTTACATTTGTTTTTCGAATTAAACGTTAAATATGAGAAGATTATTACTAGCCGTTTCAGCATTCCTCGTTATTGGACTTCACGGTCAGGTCGACAAAAAAGTACTGAACTGGTACAACGGGAAAGCTCCTGGAATGGAAACTGAAAAAGGATATAAGAAGTTTCTAAAGAAAAAGAAGTCAACTACAGTAGTAGTGGCGGTCATTGATTCAGGTGTTGATATTGAGCACGAAGACTTAAAAGGATCCATCTGGAAAAATGAAGATGAAATTCCTGGAAACGGAAAAGATGATGACAACAACGGATATATTGATGATGTATACGGTTGGAGTTATTTAGGTAATAAAGACGGAAAAGACATCAATGAGGAGAACTTAGAAATGGTTCGAATCTATAGAAAGCTACATCCAAAGTTTGATGGAAAAGTAGAAGGAGATATCGCAGCAGAAGATAAAGCGGATTGGGATTTATACCAAGAAGTTTCAGAAAAAATCGATGCTGAGGTTCAGAAATACAAAGGAATCAAGGAGAATTACGGAATGCTTGCAAAGCAAATTCTTCCGATGGTTGAAACGCAATTGAAAACAAAATTTGGTGACGATTACACTTTAAAAGATGTAAAAAAGTGGAAGGTTGCTGAAGGAAATGCCATGGAAGCTCAAATGAAGCAATTGGCTATCGCTTATGTTTCTGGAGAATTAACGCAAGAAGTTATCGACGAAGGATTGAAGCAAATCTCAAGAATGTTGGATTACAATTACAATGTAGAGTTTGACGCTAGACATATTGTAGGAGACAATCCAGCTGATTTCAATGACGTAACTTATGGTTGTAATCGAGTAGAAGGTCCGGATGCAGGTCATGGTACCCACGTTTCGGGAATTATTTGTGCAACTAGAGGAAACGATTTAGGAAATGATGGGGTAGCAGACAATGTGCAAATCATGACTTTGAGAGCGGTTCCAAATGGAGACGAAAGAGATAAAGACATTGCTTTGGCGATTCGATATGCGGTTGACAATGGGGCGAAAATCATTAATATGAGCTTTGGTAAATCTTACTCTCAGTTCCCTGATGAAGTTTATGAAGCGATGAAGTATGCTTCTGATAACGATGTTTTATTGGTTCACGCAGCTGGTAACGATCATAAGAATATCGATGAAGAGCCAAACTTCCCGAAAGCCAATTATGACGGAAAATCAGAGATTCCTTTATTAATGACAATCGGAGCAAGTACGCGATTTGCGAAAGCAGATAAAGAAGCTGGAGAAGGATTGGCAGCGGCCTTTACAAATTACGGCGATAAGAGTATTGATATCTTCGCACCTGGTCATGCAATCTATTCTACAACGCCAAACGATGAGTATCAAACGCAAAACGGAACATCGATGGCAGCGCCTATGGTTTCTGGAGTTGCAGCTTTGTTGAAGTCTTATTATCCAAATCTGACAATGAAACAGATTAGAGATATCATGGTTGAGACGGGTGTAGATTACAATGGTCACGAAGTAATTCTTCCAGGTAAAGAAGAATTAGGTGATTTTGGTTCTCTATCTAAAAATGGAAAACTGATTAATGTGTACAGATGTCTCGAGAAAGCCGAGCAGATGAGCAAGTAAAAAAAGATTATTCATAAATTTGTCCTCCGCAGTTTCTGTGGAGGATTTTTTTTGGCAGAAAAATTGCACTAACGAACTAAAAAGAGAAGATGAGATTTACTTTAATATTCCTATTTGTTTTTACACTACTTTCATCCAATGCGCAAAACCTTGGAGCTTTCAAGGATCGAAACGATTATTTTGTTGTTTTTGATGAGGGGCAGTTAGTAAAATTGGAATATGTATTGGTTTCTCTATTCTATGTGAAGAACAATAGTGTTTGCTATGTAGACACCAGAGGCGATTTCATGGTGTATTACGACAAAAAGAAGGAGAAAATCTCCCCAGCGGTAGATAATATCCTGGCAACAGATAATCTGATTGTTTTTGCTGCTGGACCGATTCTGAAAGTATGGGAAGGTGGCGAAAGTACGCTTTTAACCATGAATGCAGGAAGGTATCGTGCTTCAGATAGTTTGGTTATTTATGAAGATACACGAGATAATTCCATTCATATTTATTACAATCACGAAAAGCACGAAGTAGATAGAGGTTTGTTTGGAGAGATTGTGACTCAAGGGGCGATTGGATACAATACATTGGTTTATCAAAATAGAGTAGGGCAATACAATTTGATTCATAAAGGAAGACAAATGGATCTTTTCACATATGATGAAGAAGTGAAAATGTCTTGTGGTCAGGATGTGGTGGCTTACAATGATCCCGTCCAAAATCTCTTCATGGTTTATGATAATGGAGAATTCATAGAAGTGGAGACTCTTCCGGCAGAAAGTATGCAAGCGGGCCGAGGTTTTGTAGTTTATGAAGATGCCAACTTCAATTTGAAAATGTACCGCGACGGTCGAATCTTAGAAGACCTTTCCTCTTATTCGCCAGACTGGTATAAAGTAAAAGATTCCATGGTGGTCTTTGCCGAGAACAATGTTTTTAAGGTTTACGACGGAACAAAAGTGGTGACTTTAGAGAATTTCATTCCAGAACAATATCAATTTGATAATAAAGTAATCGCCTGGCGAAATAATGCAGGTGGAGTAGATGCGTATTATGAAGGTAAAAAAGTGACCTTAACCAACGAATGGGCGAAGGATTTTTATGTAAATGGGAATACGGTTGTCATGGAATTACCGAATAAAAAATTCAAAATCTACTGGAAAGGAAAATTCTATGAATCCTAATATATAAGGGGTTCTCAAAGAAAATTCATGCCGTTTCTAAATCGTTTCTGAAACTTTTTAACACGGGTTGGTGTATAAACCAACCATGAGAAACAAATTAACAACATTTTTTATTTTATTGATGATAGGGGTTTCGACTTTCGCAGGTGAAGTTGAAAAACCCAAAGCGAGTGGAAGCATTAAGCTTGAAGGAAGTTTTTATGCGGATAAAGAGGGGAAGTTAAATGATCTTACAATTGAGATCGTAAACTTGCATACGAATCAACTAGAGGATATCTATTTGAATAAAACAAAAGCAAAGCTCGAATTGAACTTAGGGTATAAGTACATGGTTTATATCAAGAAGAAGGGATATGCAACGAAAAAGATTTTGGTAGATGCCAGAGAGGCAAAGAGGGGAGCTTATAAGTTTGAATTCGACATGGAGCTCCATTCCATGGATGAGAAGTACTCAACGAACAATTTCCGCCCGGTATGTATTTTAAGATACAACCGTTTTAAACAGAAATTCGTTTATGATGCGGATTACACTTCAGTTGCTAAAAAAGAATTGCAGCAAGAAGTTTATTCGAAAAGATGATAAGATTATTAAATAATAGAGATGCGCAAAACCTTGACTTAGTCAGGGTTTTGGTGTTTAATATCAATAAAAACTATTCCGAAACAGAGAAGGAATTCTGGAAAGATGGAGTAGAGCGCACAACTTTAGAAAGATTTCAAACTGAGATTTTGAATAATCATGTCTTGGTTTATTTTGATGATCACAATCCAGTGGGTACAGTAAAATATGCCATTGAAGATAAAGACGCCATGTTTGGGATGCTCAGTGTGAATTTGGACCAACATGGAAAACGAATAGGGAGTCAGCTTTATCGTCAAATGGAAGATAATCTAATGGATCAGGGCGTTCAGAATTTGCATTTGGAGTTACTTGTACCCCGTCATTATACATCCGAATACAAAGATTATATCTACAATTGGTATTTGCGCAATGGTTTCGAATTGAGAGACCGAAAAAGAACCGAAGACTTAGACTACTTTCCTTCAGAAAACTTAATTATCGAAAGTGATTTCCTTTTTATGACAAAGAACTTGTCATGATCCTTTGTTTTTAGCTTCTTATTCACCTTGTTTTGCTTATATTTGGACCTCTAAACCAATTAAGCAGAAACATGTCAGAAGATAAGAAAATCATCTTTTCCATGGTAGGCGTTTCAAAGTCTACACCTCAAGGAAAACAGATCATCAAAGATATTTATCTATCCTTTTATTACGGTGCTAAAATCGGAATCATCGGATTGAATGGTTCGGGTAAATCCACAATCATGAAAATCATTGCGGGTCTGGATCAGTCTTATCAAGGAGATGTTGTTTTTTCTCCTGGTTATTCGGTTGGTTATTTGCCTCAGGAGCCCGAATTGGATCCGAATAAAACGGTAAAAGAAATCGTACAAGAAGGTGTGCAGGAGATCGTGGATGTCTTAGCCGAATACGAAGAGATCAATGCCAAATTCATGGAAGAGGAAATCATGAATGATCCAGACAAAATGAATGAATTGATCGAAAGACAAGGAAAAGTTCAGGAGCAAATTGATCAAATGGATGCATGGGAACTCGATAATAAGCTGGAAAGAGCCATGGATGCCTTGAGATGTCCGCCCGAAGATCAGAAGATTGAAAGTCTTTCTGGAGGTGAGAAAAGAAGAGTCGCTTTATGTCGATTGCTTCTTCAAAACCCTGATATTCTATTATTGGATGAGCCGACGAACCACTTGGATGCGGAATCGGTGGAGTGGTTAGAACAACATTTGCAACAATATAAAGGGACGGTGATTGCAGTTACCCACGATAGATATTTCTTGGATAATGCGGCTGGATGGATTTTAGAGCTCGACAGAGGTGAGGGAATTCCATTTAAAGGAAACTATACTTCCTGGTTGGAGCAAAAGTCGAAAAGACTAGATCAAGAAGAAAAACAAGCTTCCAAAAGAAAGAAAATGTTGGAGTCTGAGCTGGAATGGGTAAGATTAAATCCAAAAGGAAGACGCGCAAAAAATAAAGCCAGATTAAATAATTACGAGGCTTTATTAGCAGAAGACGAGAAAGAAAAAGAAGCAAAACTGGAAATCCCGGTACCAAACGGACCAAGATTAGGGTCCAATGTGATCGAAGCTATCCATGTTTCAAAGGGGTTTGGAGATAAACTATTGTACGATGATTTGAATTTCAACTTGCCGCCAAACGGTATTGTGGGGATTATTGGTCCTAACGGTGCGGGTAAAACAACCATCTTCAAAATGATCATGGATGAATTGCAACCCGATTCTGGAGAATTCAAAGTAGGAGAAACAGTTGAAATCGGATATGTTGACCAAACACATAAGGAAATTGATCCTGAAAAGTCTGTCTGGGAAGTGATTTCAGGTGGAAACGAGCTTGTAGAGATTGGAAATCAGAAAATCAATTCCAGAGCTTATGTTTCGAAGTTTAATTTCAATGGTCCGGATCAAAACAAAAAAGTAGGAGTTCTATCGGGTGGAGAGCGAAACCGCTTGCACTTGGCCATGACTTTAAAGACAGAGGCAAACGTACTTTTACTGGATGAGCCAACCAACGATATCGATGTGAATACTTTGAGAGCCTTGGAAGAAGGTTTGATGAATTTTGCAGGATGCTGCGTGGTGGTTTCTCACGATAGATGGTTTTTAGATCGAATTTGTACGCATATCTTAGCTTTCGAGGGTGATTCTTCAGTTTATTGGTTCGAAGGAACTTATTCGGAATACGAAGAAAACCGTAAGAAGCGACTAGGTGATACAGGTCCAAAAAGAATCCGTTACAAGAAGCTGATGAAAGATTAAATTCAATTTCACTATCTTTGTCTCTAAAAATCAGCTAGTTGAAATTAAGAGAGGAAGTAAAATTCGAATCCAATCGCTGGAAAATATCCTTATTGAATGATTTTATTGTTCGAGTGGAAATCATGCGCCATACGGAGGTGACTTTGGATGATATGGATCGAAACTTTAAGATCTACGAAAGTTTCCTCAAAGGGCGAAAATTACCTTTTATTGTTGTTTTTGGTGAGTTTTCCATGGCGAATCGAGATGTGCAAAAGGAATTTGCTAAACAAAATCGCAATTCCATAAAATCCATGGAAGCTTATATAATCAATTCACTGCCTCACAGAATCATGGGTAATTTTCATCTTAAATTCTTCAAACCGCCACATCCGACTAAAATCTATAAATCAGAAAAAGAAGCTATCGACTGGATTCTTGAAAATAATCCGGAAGAAAAGAAGAAAATAGAAGAGAAGGAATTGAACGCTATATAGACATTTTGTCCTTAAACTTGATTGCTTGTCTTCTGGAAATCTCTATTTTTTCACCTTCATTCAATTCTACTTGAAGTCCGCCATTGAACCAGTTTTCAATATTATTGATCTTCTTTAGATTGATAATGTATTTCCGATTCGCTCGAAAGAATAATTTCTCGTCCAATCGCTCTTCCAAACTATTAAGCGAACGCAAAATAAGGGGGCGAAAACGATCGAAATGTACTTTCACATAATTTCCTTCAGATTCAAACATGCGGATGTCTTTCAAGTCAACAAACCAGCATTTTTCTCCGTCTTTGATGAAGATTCGGTCGCTCTCACCAAGCTTCTCCTCAGGAGCATTCCCCGGTTGAAGATCCGACTGAATTTTTTGAATGGTTTCTTTTAATCTTTGAGGTTCAATTGGTTTTAGAAGATAATCCAAAGCATTTACTTCAAAAGCCTTAATGGCAAATTCGTCATAGGCGGTCACAAAGATGACAATCGGTGTGTGATCAAGCTGTTCCAACATCTCGAAACCATTGA
>JAUICI010000159.1 GCA_030427935.1 Bacteroidia bacterium
AGTTTGTGGCAAGTTCCAGATAAGGAAACAGAGGAGTTCATGACGCTGTTCTACAAAAACTTGATCAAAGAAAAGAACATTCGAAGTTCTTTTTTGAAAGCACAATCGATAATGAGGGGAAAATATCCACCTTATTATTGGGCGGCTTTTGTTTTGGTGGAGTAGGATATTTCAATTACATTTCTTTTAATCTCAAACCTTGTGATCAATTTAAATCGCCTCATATTAGTTTGCTTTCTGTTTTGTTTCGGTCAGATTCAAGGACAGGAAAGCTATTCCAAAGCCTATCTAAAAGTAGATTCAGTTATGACTCTTGGGGTGAATTATTATAATTCCGATTTAGATTCTTTTAACTACCTGAACGAGAAGGCTTTTCAAATGTTAGGTGAGGGTTATTCAAATGCTGTAACTGTTGCTGAAAGGAATCGATTGACGGCCTCTTATTATAACAACAAAGCCGTTTATCTTCAGTCGAAAGGAATTGTGAAAGAAGCTTTAGTGTATATGGATTCAACAATTTTATATTCGAATGAACTAGATGATGACACGGTGAAGGCGACCTACTATAATAATTTGGGAACCATGTATCAAGACGCTGGAGATGTCTATAATTCCATTCGAAACCATGAAAAAGCCATCGAATTTCGGGTGAAAATTAAGGATACTCTAAGAATTGCCAACTCCTATAATAACATCGGTTTTGTCTATTTCAAGCAAAAGCTATTTGATAAAGCCTTAGATTATTTTAGAAAGTCTGTTGCCTTGTATCAATCACAAAACAATTTTGGTGAGGTTGTTCCGAGAATCAATTTGGCCGATGTTTATCGCGATAAGCAAGATTTAGATAATTATTATAAGCAAATATCTCGGGTTTACCTATTAGCTCAGGAGTTTGATAATGAAATGTACAGAAATCGCTGCTATGCAAAAATGGGCTTTTACTATCTGAAGAAAGAGCAACTGGATACCGCAGCTTATCTATTAGAGAAGTCTGAAAAATATTTTGCAGCCTCCGACAATAACAAGCGCTTGGCTTCGATCTACTCCGATCTCGCTCGACTTTTCGCTAAGAAGAAGGACATGAATAAAGCTTTGTCTTATGCACTGAAAGCTAAAACGACAACAGAAAATATGGATTTGCGTTCTTCTAAATCACTTGTTTTTCAAATGCTCTATGAAATTTATTCTGAATTGGGTAAGAATAAAGAGGCCTTGAATTATCTTGGATCCTACCACTCGTTGAAAGATAGCTTGGAGGATGAAGAGTTCTTTCGTGAACAACTATTTAAGGAGAATGAACTAAAATTTAAAGCCGAAAAGGACTCGCTTGAATTAGCTCATTATGCTCAAATGAAGGTTGTAGAAGAACAAATAAAAGCTGAGGAGCAGTTTAGGGTATTTATGTTGCTAAGTATTCTAGGTGTGTTATTATTAGCTTTGATTACAGCAAGAAACTATAGGTTGAAACAGAAATTGGTAAAAGAGAATTATGAAAAAGAACAGTTATTGAATCAACATCTTTCCGATGAATTAAAAGCAAAAACCAAAAAGCTAGTAAATTCTTCTCTGAAAAATGTCAAGAATCAAAAAGCTATTCAGGAAATTGAAAATTTAATCGGTGAAATCTCTAGAATGGAATCGGAAGAGTTTGAAAAAAATATTCGGCAAATCAAATCGGAGATTCGAGACTCCAAGTTTACCACTAAAAAATTGGACAACTACCAAGATCGAATCACGGCAGAGAATGAAAGTTTTACCACAGCATTAAAATCAAAGTATCCAAGCTTGACCCCCAAAGAATTAAAGTTGTGTGTATTGTTGCGGATGAATTATTCCACAGATGAAATTTGCGATGTTTTAGGTGTTGCTTCAACTACTTTAAAGAGTTCCAGGTATCGAATCCATAAAAAGATGGGACTAGAGAAAGGTATGCGACTTCAGGATCATTTGTTGCAATTGACCTAACAATATAAAGGGTTTGTTAAAATTTTAAACGCATACCTTTTGCATACCCCTACTGTTGCGCTAGGATTTAACAATTAGTTAATTTTCAGAAGTTTTTGAAACCAAGTCACTTGTAGTTATGTTAAAAGTTAAATTCTTATCGCTCGCACTCACGCTCTCATTTTTTTCCCTTGTTAATGGTCAGGCAACATTTAATATGTCCAACACCACGGTCAATACCTGTGATGGTTTGATTTATGATGATGGTGGGCCCGGAGGAGATTATACAGAGACCGACTATACCATGACCATCTGCGCCGATAGTGGCACGGACCTATATTTTGTCTTGAATTCCTTAATGTTAGGTTCTGCTTTCAATGGAGATGAGGACATTTTCATTATTTACGACGGAACCGGAACTGGAGGTCCTGTATTGTTCGATTCTCAGGTCAATACTGCACCAACCGGGATCACCAGCTCTTCAGGTTGTATTACTCTTGAAATTCAAACGGATCCACATTTCTTTTCTACGGATCCAGGTGGAGGTTTCGAATTATTAGTTTCATGTACGGTCCCAGAAACTTGTTCTGACGGTATACTAAATAATGGCGAAGTTCAAATTGATTGTGGAGGTCCAAATTGTACTCCCTGTTACAATATTACTGATTGTGGTGAAGTCATCGTCAATGGAGATTTCGAAACGATCGATGCCTTTGGTTGTGCGAACAATACGGATTCAGAAATTCATTCCAATGCAACTAGTGTTGACGGTTGGTTCGGGACCACAGAAGAAGCAGGTCCACAAGGTGGAATTACTCCAGATTATTGGACAATTTCAGGCTGTGGAATTACTCCCAATATTACAGGTTCAGTAGGACCATGTAATTCAGGACAGGGAGCGCTCGGATTTTTTCCTGCTAGAGAAGAAGTTCAAAGTCAGTTAGGAGAACCCTTGATCGCTGGTCAGGAATACTGCTTAACTGTTGATGTCGCAGCTAGCAATAGTGGAGCAACTTCTGATTTAATGTTCTGGTTTCACAATGAAACTTTTGCAAACGGAACCGGGATTTATGACTTAGTAGCAGATAATGGAGGAGCTGTAAATATTGTAACGGGTCCAATTGGAGCTGTTCCACAGATTGTAAATGATCCGGGAAATGTTTTTACTAATACGTGTACACCATTTACTTCTTCTTTTTGTGCAACAGGTGGAGAACAATACGTGGTAGTCGGAGGATCTTATGCAACTGGTTTAGCTTATTTAATTATCGATAATTTATCTGTAAAACAAGCTTGCCCCTTATCCTTCGATTCACAAATCACAGCCTCTGGAGTGCCAGATTGTGCGGGTTCTTGTGTGGATTTATATGTTGAAACTTCCAACCAAGGAGGAGGGTGTGAAGTGACCAATGACTTTACTTTTCAATGGTATGAAAATGGCGTCTTGATGGCAGGAGAAACAAATGATACCCTGCTTTCGGTTTGTCCGACTGCAACAACCACTTATTCTGTCGAAATCACCTACTCTGCTGGTTGTATGACTTATACAAAACTTGAAAATGAAACTACGATTACATTTAACTGTGGTGGTTGTGTGCCCCCAACGGTCGTTGCAACTGTTACGGATGAAGGCTGTGTTGGAGCAAATGACGGTGAAATCGATTTTAGTATTACAGGAAGTAGTACCTATGATATTATTATCGATGGTAATGTAGAGTTTGATGATGTTTCCTCTGGAAACCATGTATGGACAAACCAAGGAGACGGAACTTATGCTGTTCAAGTAGTGGACATCAACGATCCATCATGTGATACCACTTTTAATGTGACCATTAACCCAGGGACTACGCCAACAGCTCCAACTTTTACTCAAGTAGCTGATATTTGTAGTGGGGATCCTTTAAGTCCATTACCTACAACTTCAAATAATGGAATCACAGGAACTTGGTCGCCAGCTTTAGATAATACAACAACAACTTTATATACGTTTACTCCTGATGCAGGTCAGTGTTCTAATACGGAAACGATGACTATTACTGTAAACACAGCTCCAGTTATCACAAATGAAGCTTCAACCGATATCACAGATTGTGTCAACCCAGACGGAACAATCACCATCACAGCAAATGGAACCAGTTATGAACTCTTTGATGCTTCAAATAATTCAATAACTACCAATGCAACAGGAGCGTTTACAGGATTAAATGCTGGAGATTACTATGTCATTGTGACCCTAAATGGTTGTACATCAACCTCGTCTAATTTCACTATTTCAAATGCATCAGCACCTACGGCACCAGTTGCGGGAGCAGATGCCACTTATTGTGATGGGGATCTAATTGCGGATTTAACAGCCACAGCTGGAGCCGGTGGTACTTTAACTTGGTATGATGATGCGCCATTGACAAACAATATTGGAACTGGTTCTCCATTTACTCCTGGTACTGCAGTTGGAACAACAACTTATTATGTAACTGAAACCGTTGCAGGTTGTGAGTCTCCAGCCACAGCAGTAACGATTACCATCAATCCGATTCCGGCAGCACCCGCAGCAGGAACGGATGCGACTTATTGTTTGGGTGATGCATTGGCAGACATGACCGCTACAGCAGGATCGGGCGGAACTTTGAATTGGTATGATGATGCAGGACTTTTGAATAATATTGGAACAGGTACTACACATGCACCAAACAATACAGTAGGAGCCACAACGTATTATGTAACTGAATCTTTAGGAACATGTGTGTCAATTGCAAGCACAGTAACCATCACCATCAATGATGCGCCAACCATTACATCAGAAGTGGCAACAGATCTGACGGATTGTGTCACACCAAATGGAACGATTACGATCACATCAAATGGAACATCTTACGAGCTTTTTGACTCAGGAAATAATTCTCTTGCGACAAACACAACAGGAGCTTTCACTGGTCTTGGAGCCGGAGATTATTATGTTGTCGTTTCAGATGGAAATTGTACTACCACTGGAGCAACATTAACGATTACAGATCAAACTCAATCTTCTTCAAGTACCCAGAATGCACAGGCTTGTAGTGGAACGGTTTATACCTTCGCGGATGGAACCCAGCAAACAATTACGGGAAATACTTCTTATGTATCAACTCTCACGAATTCAGTAGGATGTGATTCTTTGGTAACAGAGAATATCACGGTCGTTCAAGCTTCAACAACAATAATTGATACCACAATTTGTGAAGGAACAGATTATACTTCTCAAGGAGATGCAGCCAACTTTGTAAATGTTTTGGCCGACTTCCAACATACTTCTGTTTTGACTGGAGCAAGTGGATGTGATTCCACTATTATAGAGAATATCACGGTGATTCCGGCGCCAACACTGGATTTAGGTCCAGACTTTACCGGTTGTCTTGGTGAAACAATTACAATTCAATCCAATATTTCTTCTGGAACTATTTTGTGGTCTACAGGTGAAACAACAAGTTCTATTTCAGTGACATTGACTGCAGATGTATCGATTTATGCAACAGTAACAGATCAATGTGGAACATCGACGGATACTATAAATATTACTGTGCTTTCAGCTCCTGTTATTGATGCTGGTCCAGATGTGACATTACCGCTTGGAGCAACTGCAGATTTGGAAGTGACAAGTTCGACATCTCCAATTAGTTATCAGTGGTCGCCTTCATTGTATTTAAGCTGTGATAACTGTCCTGATCCAACGACTTCACCGACGGGTAATATCATTTACATTGTTTCTGGTACAGATGAAAATGGATGTGTGGGCTATGACACCATTAATATTACGATTGACGGTGAGATTAGTGTCTACATTCCAAACGTTTTCTCACCAAACGGTGATGGAGAAAATGATCAATTCCAAGTTTACGGACCCTCGTGGAGTACTTACAGCATGCAGATCTTCAATAGATGGGGGGCAATTATATGGGAGTCTGAAGATCCAAACGTACAATGGGATGGAAAAACAAAGAACGGAGAAGAGTGTCCACAGGCAGTATTTGTCTACAAGTTTAGAGGGATTTCTATAGTCGGGCAAAGCTTTGAAAGATCAGGAAATGTAATGTTAACAAGATAATTTTTTCTATACCCCTGTGCTTCAGCGCGGGGACTATAAACGATAGTCATGATAAACACATTAAAAATCATAGTTGTATTGGTAGGAATGATCGTTTTGGGTGGAGGTTCAGCCAAAGCCCAAGACATTCATTTTAGTCAGATTTACAATGCAGCTTTGCATATGAATCCAGCTTTGACTGGGAATTTTGACGGAAACTTAAGAGTAAACCTGAACTGGAAAGATCAGTGGAGAAGCGTTGGGAAAGCTTTCCAAACTTACGCAGCTTCCTTTGATCAAAATGTGATGAAAACCAGAGTAGGTAAAGCTTATTTTGCTTATGGGATTTCTTTTTATCAAGATATCGCAGGTGAAGTGAAATTAGGGACAACTCGAGTTATGGGATCTTTAGCTGCTTATTTATGGGCAGGTAAGAAAGGTAGAATCTCTCTAGGTCTGCAGGCAGGATGGGGAAGAGTAGGAGTTGATCCAACAGCCATGAGATGGGGAAATCAATATGATGGATTGCAATACAATCCAAACCTTCCAAGTGGTGAAACCAATCAGTTTGATCCATTTAGCTTTGCTGATGTAAGTGCAGGGATTGTTTACTGGTTTTCTGATGCCGGAAAAAGAACCACTTACGACAATACAAAAGACTGGAAAATTGGTTTTTCAGTTCACCACTTGAATAGACCAAGAAATGCTTATTACAGTGATGAAAGATTACCAATGAAATTTGTAGCGCACTTCAACGGTTATTTTGGGGTGAAAAATTCCACTTGGGGATTCTGGCCAAGTGCAAGCTTCTTATTCCAAAACCCACACTGGGAAGTGATGGCTGGATTATTATTCAGAACAACCATCAACGGAAAAGCAAGGGTAACTGGATTTAAGAAAGAAATGGCGATCTCATTCGGAGGTCACTTTAGAGTTGCTTCACCATTTGATGCCTTCATTCCAGAAATCTTCTTTGAAGTATCCGGATTTGGAGTGGGTGTGACTTATGATGTGAACATCTCTGAGCTTTCATCCGCAACGAACTTAAGTGGAGGAATCGAAATCAGTTTAAGATATATTCTTGACGATAAATATTATTACCAACGTCCAACCAGACGTGTACCGTCTTTTTAAGAGCGTTTTTTCATATGCGAGTGAGTAACTCGCTAACAGTAAAATGCTGCGAGTCAATGCAGTTTTTTTCATAACAACGGTGACAGGCCCCCGATAGCGTTCGGGGGTTTTTTGTTTTCTGGACGATTTACAACCTCCTCCCATACCCATCCTTATAAACAATAGATTCCACATTACCATTCCGGTAATATTCGATGTCAATTGATCCCACTTTACGGTAGTTGACATAGTATTTGATTTCTTCAAGTCTTCCAGATCGATCATAGTCGTATTCAATACTTCCCAGTTTACGATGGTATTTGTCATAGAAGTTTCGACTTTCAATTCTATTGTAGCGATCGTATTCAAACTTCTCATTAAAATAATTTAAATTGAATTTTGGATGCGTCAGTTTGTGATACCTTCTCAGAGATGCATTGTTGCATGTACCTATATTGGTCGGATAGGTTGTCATATTATTTTGATAGGCGTAATTATTCAAATTCGAAGTATTGTTATTCCCGCGATAAGTTACCTGTTTCCAATTCGATTGTGTTCCGCCGTTTTTCTTAAACATGATGGTCTTTGTATACACTTTCAAATCATTTCCCTTGAATTTGGAGTCTTTGTATTCAACCATGGATATGTTTCCGTCACGGTAAAAGAATTTCCCTGAAAAATAACGATCCAGAAATTTTGAATGCGACAACTTCTTGTGCGCAATCTCACCCTTTTTGTATTTGAATTTATAGGTACAAAAGACTTTTCCATTGGCTAAAGTCACCTTCTGTTTCTTGATCTGTCCTTTTCCATTGATTTTAGTATCAAAATACAAGACATTTTCGGGCGGACATTTCAGTCGATTGTCCATCTTTTTCAAATCAGATTTCAAAGCCAGATAGCTTTCATCTACATGATTTTGAGAAAAGGAGCAGGTAAAAGTCAGGATTGCGAGCAAGAGAAGTAATGTTTTCATACTCAAGAGAGGACAAGAAATGTGCCATAATAATGACATAAAAAAAGCGAGAACTCTCATTCTCGCTTTCATTCTCATTCTGTGTAGTACCCAGGGAGGGAATCGAACCCTCACTCCCGAAAGAACTGGATTTTGAATCCAGCGCGTCTACCAGTTCCGCCACCTGGGCATTTTGCTTTTAGCGGACGGCAAAAATAGGAATTTTCTGAATACAATGAAATTTTTCAATCTAATTTTCCGAGCATCCTTACATCACAACAAAGAATTTCCCATTTTTCACCCTTAAATTCCTGCACTGAGTATTCTAAGACTAAAACAACTTTTTACATACTTAATTTAACATAAGCTTCATTTCTTTTCTGAACTGCAAAAACTCGAGCTACGATTTTACA
>JAUICI010000160.1 GCA_030427935.1 Bacteroidia bacterium
TTGCATAAGTGTGGTAGTCATCAGGAACGATCTTTAACAATTCTTGATAGGAAGTTTCAGCTTTGTCGTAGTTTTTTGCTTGATATTCATAGAGTCCGATATTGTACAAGATATTGAGGTAAGAATTGGATTGTTTCGAAATCTTGTCTTTGGCGATATAGTAATTCTCTAAGGCTTTTTCCTTTTGATTTAGATCGCTATATATCTGAGGAATCATGGTGTAGGGACGATCAACGGGGCCGTCTTTTTTTGTGGCTTGTTGATATGCTTCTAAAGCTTTTTCGTATTTCTCTAGATTGTAATAGGAATCGCCTAGCCCTGTAAAAAAGACACCACTTTTATCGTAAAGTTCGATCGCTTTTTTGAAAGATTCAATTCCCTTTTCGTATTGTTTGAGGTAGTTCAGAGTCATCCCCTTAATATAATGAGCATCCGGATCTGTAGGATCTTTTTTAATGGATTGATTCATCATTTTCAGACAATTCTCATCATCAGACTTCATATAATAGGCTAAAGCAACGAAGTAAATCGCTTTTGCTGGATATTTTTTAGCTTTTGAGGCATGTTTGTTTATGATTTCGTCATAACTACGTTTCTCATATAGATCCTGCAAGAGGGCGATTTTATCGTCCTGTGCTGAGATATTTAGTGAAAAGAGGATTAAAAGGAGAATTGTTAGAGTTTGTTTCATGTTGAACTGAATTAATTGATTTTGAGTTGTTTCTGATTGATTGATGCCAGTTAAGATTCAATATATAATTCCAATAAAGGTAATTCGTTTTTTCTGAAATGCACAAAAATCCGAGAAAGGTCGAGGTCTTCGATGTCGTGTCCCCAGATACCGTAAGCTCCATCGGTTTGGTTTCGATTAATGATTCCTTCCCTTTTTTCAAGTGGAATTGTTTTGGTTTTTGCAGATACCTCTTCTTCCTTATAGATTCGTTTGTATTCCTGACTAATTTGCAAGATTAACTCACCTCGACGAAAACCTTCTTTGTCTTTCGATTGTATCTTGATTTCGATTGGCTGACGGAGCGGGTAGTCAATCATTAGAATAGCTTCGTTTTGCTTTAGGACAATTTCATCTCTTCCTATAAGTTGATCAATGTAGTTTTCAGGTTCCTTGATAGAAATCCAAGGGATAATTCCATTTGTAAATATCTCGAGGTCTTCTTTGTTTGTAGTTTTTACACGATACAAAATATCTTGATTATCCACTTTCTCGACCAATTTCTTCGGTTGATTTTCTTTCTCCTTTTTGGGCTTTTCATTGGAAGGAGCATTGCAGCTCAATAAAAGGATTAGGAGAATGCTCTGTAGGCTAATAACTTTCATTTTTTCTTGAGTAAATCTAGTGCTTGATTATTTACATTTTGTGTTTGGGTCATTACAAATTGCTTCAGAAGTTTCTGGAATCCATCCAATATAAGTTTTATTCTTCCAGGTGAGTTTCACCTGAATCCACCAGTCAAATTTGTAACTACTTGCGTAGTCAATTATTTCTGTGATAACTATTTCGTCACCAAAAGTTAATTTTCCATTTCTAAGAGGTTTTAACCTTTGATTCCTGAATTCAATATTTTGGTAAAGTAACACTTCACCTGATAGCATTAATTCTAGTTTGGAGGATGGGACTACAGTTGTTCTCTCTTTCAATTCAATGCGTATCGGTTTGCCTAATTTCGTATATACAACTATATCACATAATTTATACAATGAACCCTCTTTATTTGAACCAGCAAATGAGACAACTTGAAATGGTTTTTCAACGGTCATTTTATAAATTGAGCTGTCAATCACCTTTTCGTTTAGAAGAGAATCATAAAGCAATTTGGAATAATGTTGATCTGATATAAATGAATTAATGCAACTGTTATTCGTTGATTGCGCATTTATAGCATTCATCATCCAAAATAATATTATGAATAGGGTTGACTTCATTGTGCATAAGGTTTAACGTGTGATTTCTACGCTATCCCACAGAGGAGCTATGCATTATACATCTTTTAGGTGCTTTTCTCTATTTAATGCGTATACTTTTGCTAATTGATTGTCTTCAATAATCTCTTTTTCAAATTCAAATTTTAGTTTATTAAGAACGCGGATTGAGCCTGTGTTTTCCGGAAGCACCATTGCAATTATTCTTTTTAGTCCTAATTCATTAAAACCAAAGTTTACACAAGCTTTCCCAGATTCAGTTGCTATTCCTCGTCCCCAATATTCTTTCATAAATCTATATCCAAGATCCACTTCGTCCATATCCTCTAAATACTTTAGACCTGTAAAACCTATAAATTTATTTTCTCCTTTTAATTCAACTGCAAGACGTCCAAACCCATGTTTTGTGTAATCACCAAATACATTTTCGACAATTCTTCTTTCGATTTCCTTTTTGGATACGACCCCTCCGTCTCCTGTGTATTTACTAACTTCTGCATCTAAGTTCATTGCATACGATGGCTTAATATCTTCCATCGTAAATGGTCGAATTAATAGTCTTTCAGTTTCAATAATTAAATTCGAATTTGGCATTTTTTAGTTTTTTGATTATCACTGAACGGTTTTGCTATGAGCAGAAGCGACCCGCAGGGCGCTATTGCTTACAGGCTTTATTGGCATGTTGTATTTTTTCTATTAAGATTCAACATATTTCTTAAAGTTCCCAAGTATCGCTTGCCAACCTGCACGTTGTTGTTCGTCTGTATTTGTTCCCTCTGCGTCAAACGTTTCGCTTACACATACTTCATTTCCGTTTTGTAAAAATTCAATATCTACTTTTCGTCCGTCCGACATTTTGTAAGAAATCAATTCTTTGTCAATTATTTTGTCATACGTTCCCGTAAAGTCAAATCCCATACTTCCATCTTTCGCTTCCATTCGCCAAGAGAAATTTCCATTCGGTTTTAGGTCATTTTCGGCATTTGGGCAACACCACTCATCAGTCGCAAAATTCCAATTTGTGATATGTTCGGGTTTTGTCCAATATTCCCAAACTTTACCAATGTTCGATTTGACAGAGGTTTGAACAGTTATTCTTTCCATTTATTTTGTTTTTTATGTTTTCTTAAATGCACACCAACGGTTTGGCTATGCGCAGTGTCCCGAAGGGCATTGCGTATAGGTGTTGTTGGCGGTAGTATTTTTATCTTTCATTATACCCTTTCCCATCAAAAATCTTCGGCTTTGCCTTTTCAATTCTTGAGGTTCTTGTTTTAGATTGTTTCGCTTCTGAAAAGTGGAGAAAATACCCCCTTTGTCTACCTGGAGTCAAATTGTCGAATGCAGTTTTAAAATTGGGGTCTTCATTGAAAGCTTGTTCAAGTTCTTCGGGTTTTTCATATTCTGAGGTCTTTTTCATCTTGACTTCTAAACCTGCTTTTTCAACTTCAACAGCTTCAAAAACGTAGGATCTGATAGTCTGCTCTAATTCGTTGATTTCATCCATGTTGGTAAATCGAATTTGTCTTGCAGATTGCACGTTTTCTGTTTGTTGAATTAATAATTTGTCCGAGTCATTAAGTAAAACTCCTTTATGAAAAAGTAGGGCACAGTAATCCTTAAATCCATGGATTAAAACAATATTATTCCCTTGAAAGGTGTAACAAGGACAGCCCCATTTCAACTCTTCCGTCAGTCCACAATCGATTATAATAGCTCTCAGTTTTTTATATTCTTTCTGCCATTTAGTGTCCTTGTCGAAAAACCAATTTACTTTTTGATTCATATCGTTTTTTTTATTACCGCCAACAATTGCATAAACACCATATGCACTTTAGCCACCAAATTTAGGAGGTTAAACACAATTGCGTTTATTCTAAATTTATCTTTCAACTCCCCAAAAACAAAAAGAAAACACAAAGAAGGCTTAGGTTCTGATTGTTATGGATTTAGTTGTTGGTCTAATTTAGTGATTTTCCCTCATGGAAGGAGGGAGGTAAGAGGAAATTTATCAAATTAGGTTTGTTACTTTTTCCAGTTTTGAAAGGGGTTCGAAATCAAGGAAGAATTGTAGTATTTGGGATCATGAGAAACCTCTTCGCCAATCCAAGAGGGGAGGCTGAGATTTTGGTTTTCGGATTGTAGTTCAACTTCGGCTAGGATGAGACCTTTGTTTTCGCCTTCAAACTCGTCTATTTCCCAAGTGAGGTTTTCTTTTCGGATTAGGTGTCTTGTTTTTTCGATGAGGGGTTTTTCGCAGAGTTGGATTAGGTCTTTGGCTTCGTTCAAAGGGATTTCGTATTCGAATTCTTTTCGGGTGACTTGTTTGGTTTTGCCTTTTATGGTGAGGATTCCTTTGTTTTCTTTGATTCTAATGCGAACAGTTCTTTCGGGATGGGAGTTTAAATAGCCTTGTTTGATTTGGAAAGAGGATTGGATTTCTTGTTTCCAATCGGAGTTTTTGAGGAGGAATTTTCTTTCTATTTCTAGGGGCATCTTTTTGTTTTGTGGGTTTAAAAATACGTGTTTTTTTAAGTTGTTTCACTAAGATTCACTAAGATTCACTAAGGATCACTAAGATTCACGAAGAGGTTTTCGAGCGAACAACTGTAACTAAACAAACTCCAGCTTTGCGCATCTTCGTGGCTTCTTTGTGTAGCTTTGCGGAACAACCTCTAAAGCGCTTTCTCAAAACAAAGGCTATTCTCCATTTCTTTATACTGACCGTAATTTGGGATTTTGGAATATTTGTGTTTTTCGTATAAGGCAACGGCTTCCACTTGTCTTTGGCCGGTTTCGAGGATGGTTTTGCTGAAATTGAGATCGGAAGCCCAGTTTTCGAGTTCGCTTAGGATTTTACCGCCAATTCCTTTTCCTCTTGCCTCGGGTAAAACAAACATTCGTTTCAATTCCACCGAGTTTTTATCAAATGGTTTGAAGGCGCCGCAGCCGACCGGTTGATCATCCAAATAACAAACAACCACATTCTTCAAAGCTTCCAGTCCGTTGTATTGGTTGTAGAATTCATGATCCTCACCATCAACTATTTTTAAGTATTGGTCGAGTTGTTTGACTAAATCAATAAAATCTTGATTTTCGGAATTGGTGTGGAGGAGTTTCAGCATGGGGTAAAGATAAATAGTTTTCTTATTCCTAGTCCATTGGTTTAAAACATTTATCGTTGATCTTAAACCGCTTCAGTTTCATTATTTGGAAGAAAGAATAAGTTTCGATCTCGGTATTTATTTTTATCAATCGGTACAAGTTTCTTTTTAGATCGCTTAAAGCCTATGTAACCATAGGATTCAATTCTTTCAATAACACGATCACGTTTTTCCGTGTCCCATAGCTCACAGTAAATAATTGGCTTATTCCTTTCTATTGTTTCTTTTGCGCCTTCAAGGATTTCATATTCTGCGTTTTCAGCTATAAGTTTTATGGCGTCCACCTCTTGATCTCTAAGCTCTGGTCTAGCATCGATAGTAGAAATTTCAACCTCTTCTTTGATATAGGTTTCATATTTATCTATGTCATCCATGTCCAGATGAGCCATTCCTTGTTTTCTAACGCCTTTGTAAATCGGTTGTAATATCACGCTTTTACTTTCTGGTTTTGAGCTCAGTGCTAGTTTGTATACGCTACAATTATTCAACTTATAAAACTTCAATAACTTGAGAATGGTATTGTAGTTCGTCTCAACTGGTTCGTAAGCATAAACCTTACCTTTTTTACACTTTTTTGCAATCGGAATAGTCGTTACTCCAGTTGATGCGCCTATGATCAAAACATTTGACTCAGCTTGAAGTTGTTTTACAAAAAATAGATAGTCCCATTTCTTTCTGAAAAAGGTCAAGCTTACAATTTTACAGATTGAAAAAACAAATAGATACCTTTTGTAGCCTAGGATTGAGTGCAATATTTTAATGACTAAAGATTTCATTTTGTCTCTCCTTTTATACAGTTCTCCAATGCCTTATTTACGTCGTCCCAATTGAAATTTTCATTTACAAAATTAAAAGCATTATTGCTGACTCTATCTGAAAACTCTTTATTGTCAAGCAATTTTAATATCGCTTCCACGTATTCCTCAGGTTTTTCGGCTTCTATTAGTTCTTGATTGTTTTTTGCCAAAATAGCATTATTAGCAGTTTTAGAAACTACGTTTGGTACTTTCATGGCCATGGCTTGAATGATTTTGTTTTGCAGTCCAATACTCACTACCATAGGAGATAACATGACTTTCGACATGGCAATGGAATCACTGATGTGTTCAAATTTTTCAATTACCACAACATGCTCCGAGTGAAGTTTTTTGATATAGGAAGAAGGATTTGCGCCCGCAATTAAGAACTTAATATTCGGTCTCTTTTTGATAAGGATAGGATAGATTTTTTCTATTGTAAATCGAACCGCTTCTACATTTGGAGGGTAGGACATATTTCCCATAAAGCAGATATCAAATTCCTTAGTTAAACTTTTCGGGAAAAAGGAATCGAAATCAACTCCATTTGGAACGATTGTTATTTTTTTAGATTCAGGGATGTGAATAAAATCGGCGTCTTGCTGTGAAATAATAGCCTGTCTATCGAAGTAGGCAAACATTTTTGTCTCATACTTTTTTAATCTTCGATATTCAACATTTAGAAAGAATTTCTTTATGGGTTTTCTTTCAATATCGAAACGCTTTTTCATCCCGATAGAAAACGCATCCATGAAATCAATTGATTTTTCTATTCCTTCAATTTCTTTAACGTATTCAGAAGTTCTTATTAGATGAGCATGAATATAGTCGGGCTTTATATGATTAATTTGCTCCTCTATCTTTTTCTTTGCTTCTGAATTAAGAAAATAACCTACTTGAAAAGGAAGCCCGTTGAAAAGGCAGGCGAATAAAGAAAATACCCGTTTAATCTTCGGGATTTCATGAATGTGGATGCTTTCACAAAAGGAAAGGGCACCAATTTGTTCGCTTGAGATGTCCATTTCTGTCAATGCAATGAGATGAACCTTATTATTCTTAGCCAAAGATTTGATTTGAAAATACACTCTTAGCTGGTCTCCCTTAGCAATAGGATAGGGGAATCGAGAAGTTATGAAAACGATGTTATTCAATGTTTGTAGGTTTTTGTTTGCGTGACTCCAGTGTCATCATGAATTCCTTAGCAATTTGAATATAATTATGATTTTGTCTGGCATATTCAAATGCTTTTTTAGAAATATCTTCTAGTTTTTGTCTATTCGTTTCAAGTTCCTGTATTTTTTCCGCCCATTCTGAAGCTGAGTCGGAAACAAGAATGTTTTCGTTAATTTTTACGTCAATACCAATAGTTCCATTCGAATTTGTAAGTACAACCTTTCCACTGGCCATTGCTTCAATTATTTTTATTCGAATTCCACTCCCTGAAAAAGAAGGAACAATTAGGATGTGTTTGTCTTTCATATACTCCAAACCATTAACGTAGCCACTGACAACCTCTAACTTTTGGTTTTTTTGAGAGTCAATCCATGCAGGCATAAAAGCTCCAGCAAGAAAAACCTTCATGTTTTCAAAAGACTTAATTCTCGGCCATACATGATCGAAAAACCATTTAAAAGCCTCTTGATGCGGTATCCAATTCATTGATCCAACATGATAGATCTTTAGTTGTGGACTAGACGAATCGAAATTGTATTTCAGGCTTTCAAAGTCAATACCGAATTTCAAGTGATATAAGTTGGTTTTACAATTGAAACTCTTGAAGTCTGCCAGGTCATCCTGACTAATACATGCAATACTATCAACCTTATTGATTGTTTCAAATTCATAGGTTTTAAGTCTTTTTGCTAAAAGGTTTAAGTACCACTTTTTTAAAGGATTTTTTACTCTAAGACTTAAATTTTCCCATATCTGAAACTCAACATTGTGAGATCTTAAAATCAATTTTCCGCCATACTCTTTATTCAATTTATCGACGTAATGTGTTGAAAAAAGAGACTCCAGGATTATGGCATCATAATGAGAGTTTTCGATTAAATCAAAAAGCAATTTTTCAAATTCATCATTCTGAAATCGTTCGATATTGTAAGAACGGGAGCTAAAAAGGTTCTTAAATGCCGAAAAAGGTTTAATTCTTATATCTACGTCGACTAAATAGTAAGTCTCACAAAAATCTAAAGGATATTTTAGAGTATTTGAATCGCAATATTGTTTGTGAGTGTTCATGGCAATCACATCAATATGATGGCCAGAGTTTTTTATTCCTTTCGCCAAATTATACATGGCAATGGCCCCTCCCTCAACGGGCGGGAAAGAAGGTTTATGGCAAACTTGTAGTACTCGCATGTTTAAGACTATTCAGAATGGTTTCGGCAGTTGCATTTTGATAGTACCAGAGTCCATTTGTTTGACCATTAAAAGATTGTTCTCCACCCAATTCACCGCTCGGAATAAATCCAGTAGCCAAACCTGTTAGAAAAGCATTCTCTAGTGGGCCCCCGTCTTTTGTAAGCAGTCTACAATGCTTATCTACCCAATGAAGGTC
>JAUICI010000161.1 GCA_030427935.1 Bacteroidia bacterium
TTCAAATTAATAATCCCCTAATGTTTCTTCTAGTTGAGAAAGGGCATTTGCAGTTTGTTCTTCATTTGGTGGTGATCCATGCCATTTATGAGTTCCCATCATGAAATCAACTCCCTGACCCATTTCCGTTTTCATTAGAATCACAATTGGCGTGCCATTTCCACACATAGATTTTGCTTCAGCCATAGTGGATTGAATAGAATTGAAATCATGACCATCCATTTCCAATACTTTCCATCCGAATGCTTCCCACTTGGCTCGTAAATTTCCTAAACTTAAAACAATCTCCATCTATTTGTCGACCGTTGTAATCAACTGTAGCGATGATATTATCAACCTTTTGATGCGCAGCATACATGGCTGCCTCCCAAATTTGACCTTCTTGTAACTCTCCATCGCCATGAAGCGTGTAGATAATTCCTTTATCTTGATTCAATTTTTTAGCTTGAGCGGCTCCCACTCCAACAGAAAGACCCTGACCCAATGAACCGGATGCCATTCTGATACCAGGAAGTCCTTTATCTACCGAAGGATGCCCTTGCAATCTTGTTCCGATCTTTCTAAACGTATCCAATTCACTAACTGGAAAATATCCTGATCTTGCTAAGGTGCTATACCAAACAGGAGATATATGACCATTCGAAAGGAAAAACAAGTCATCGCCTTCACCTTTCATGGTAAATTTAGATGGATCATGTTTCATTATATTGGAATACAAAGCAACGAAGAAATCCGTGCATCCAAGAGAACCACCGGGATGACCTGATTGCACTGCTGATACCATTCTAATTATATCTCTTCGAACCTGAGAACTTAATCTTTCTAATTCTTGTATTTCCATAATGTATAATTTGAATACAAATTTACTTTTATTCCATTCCCTTGATGCTGGGAACAACGATTATTTTATATCAATTTTTAACAATTGTTGATTATTAATGTAAGCTGTAAGTTGGTCGCCAATTTTAACTGGACCAACACCCGCTGGGGTGCCAGTAAATATAAGGTCACCAATCTTTAAGGTTACATATTTTGAAACGTATGCGATTAACTGGTCGATTGTGAAAATCATGTCTTTGGTGTTTCCTTGTTGAACTGTTTCTCCATTTACTTCTAGGTGAAAATCAAGATTATTTAAATCTTCAATTTCTTTTGTGGCGATAAACTTTTCTCCAACAGGAGCACTATGATCGAAGGCTTTTGCTTTTTCCCATGGTAAGCCCTTTTCTTTGCATTTACTTTGGACATCCCTGGCCGTGAAATCAATACCAATCCCGATCTCCGAATAATAGCGATGCGCAAATTTCTCAGAAATGTTTTTTCCAAGTCTGTTAATCCTCACAACCACTTCGCATTCATGGTGTAAGTCATTGGTGAATTCTGGAATGTAAACAGGGTTTCGCTTTGGAAGCAAAGCCGTATCTGGTTTCATGAAAAATACGGGTTCAGTAGGAGTAGGGGAGTTCATTTCTTTGGCATGGTCGGCATAGTTTCTACCAATACAGATGATCTTCATTATTTTTTAAATTTATTCTTAAGCATGTTCAATTTATCCTCAGTGATCTCTTCAGATTTCCTTTTTTTCTCTTTGTATTCTGCAAAAAGGTCTCTCAATACTTTTTTAGTATAAGCTGGAAAGTCACCATTCAGCATCCAAGAATAGTAAGAGGGTTCTTTATCGAAAACGGTTTCAAGGGGCACGCCCTTGTGCTTACCAAAATTAAAGACAATTTGATCTTTATCATTCCGCACAATTCTTTTTGCAAAGTCAACTGATTTGCCTCCTTGAATAGTGAATTCAGAAAGAAAATCAATGTCATTTTCCAGATTATCGTATTTGTCTAATTGAGATTTTAATACTTCAAAGGTTGCATTAGTGTCTGCCTCAGCTGAATGCGCATTTTCAAGCTCTTTATCACAGTAAAATTTGTAAGCTGCGGATAAAGTTCTTTGCTCCATTTTATGGAAGATGGTTTGAACATCTATTGTTTTCCTCTTTTCAATTTCAAAGTCAACTTCAGTCCTCATGAATTCTTCCACAAGCAAAGGAACATCAAATCGATCGGAATTGTAACCCGCAATATCAGCATCTGCAAAAAAGTCTCTTATTTCTGCAGCAAGATCTGCGAAAGTGGGTTCGTTTTCAACATCTTTATCCCAAATACCATGGATTTTTGAAACGAATTCGGGAATGGGAATTGTCGGATTAATCTTTCTGGTATAACTTTCTTTGGAATTATCTGGGTTGATTTTAAGGATGGAAATTTCTACAATTCGATCCTTTGTGACATTTATTCCGGTTGTTTCTAGATCAAAAAATGCGAGAGGTTTAGACAGATTTAGTTCCATTAAGTTTTTATCGCAAAGATAAAATAACTTGTCCCACTTCTGGCATTGTCACATGAATTTCTACCCTTCGGTTCAATTGTCGACCATCAGGGTTATCAGTTCCGTCCGGGTTTTGATTCGCTGCAACTGGCTTTTCTTCACCAAACCAAGCTGAGCTTAATCGGTTCTCCGACACCCCGTTTTTCACAAGATAAGTGAAGGCACTTTCAGCTCTTCTTTTGGAAAGACCCATATTGTATTCATTGGTACCAATATGGTCTGCATGTCCACCCAATTGAATGTTAATATTAGGGTTTGCGTTTAAGTATTCTTTTAAGTTATTTAAGACATCCTTACTTTTTGCTCTTAAGAAGTACTTGTCGAAATCAAATAAAATATTCGCAAAATCTTTTTTGATACTCTCTGGGATATCAGCTTTCTTAAGATCGATTATATCAATGTATTCGGAGTAATTGACTTCATTATTTGAAGGATCTAAATGCTGAATATAAGCCATGTATGCTACTTCTGGAGTTTGAATATCATAGTTGTATTTTAAAGCATGTTGACCATTATACATGTCCAGTTTTTGTTGGTCAGTACTTCCGAACTTGAAATCACCAGAAGCATCCGCAATGGTTAAATTGGTATATTTTTTATTCTGATCTGCTAAACAAACTTCAATATCTTTTCCTGCGAAGGTGAAATCTTTTTCGATGTATTTGATGTTTCCAATAACTGCTGCATTTGTTTCACCATTCAACCTAGAGTCGCCATTCATTGAGATTTTAGCACTTTCCTCGTCAATGATTAACTTATACTTTTTGTCTTTCTCAAGATCAGTGAAATAAAACTCGCCATTGTCTGTACATGCAGTAGTTCGAATGATCTCATAATTTTCATTGGCTAACATGATTTGAATGTCATTACCTCTTAGCAATTCATTGTGCTTTAGGGTTCCGAACATATTGTAGCCAGTCTGCTTCTTAGTTTGAAAAGCATCTTGATCAAACCCTAATTCATCCGTCTCAAAAAACTTTTTGGTTTCAGAATAGATGTCCATGAAGGCATTTTTAAAATGTGCTCTTTGAGCTATTTTATCTTCTTCCTTATTCAAGACATAATCCATTGTAATTTGTTGGAAAAGATGGTAGTTCTCACATTGTTTTGGAATCACAATTTCTTCTCGATGAGGTCTTTCTTGCTCCATTCCATCAACAACGAGTTCTAAAACATAGGTGTTTTCCGGTGGAACAATCATTTGATACTTTCCAGTAGCGGGATCGATCAAAAATTCTCCGTATTTTTCGCCTGTGTTTTTATTAATTAGCTTAACCTTCCCGCCGATTGGCTGACCATTCTTTGCTAAAACTGCATATCCATTGATTTCGGTTTTGGGAATGTTGGTGCACTCAAATGCAGCTGAGTAAATATCCAAATGACCTGTTCCTTTCGCTCTTTTTGAAGCAAAAAATCCGATGGTACCATTTTCATATTCGATGTAATAGATGTCATCTCCAGCTGAGTTCAAGGGCATTCCAATATTTATGGCAGGACCCCAAGTTCCATTTTCTTCTTTTTCTGATTTAAAAATGTCGTATCCACCAATGGAATTATGACCCGTAGATGCAAAGTATAAAGTCTTACCATCTCTGGTTATAAAAGGTGCATCTTCGTCATATGGTGTATTGATGTTCGCGCCCAGTCTAATGGGTTCGCTCCAGGTATCATCTGCTTGTTTCTTTGTAAAGTAAATATCTTTACGTCCGAATTCTTGGGTTTTATCAACAGGCTTTGCCAATTCTTCAAAATTCTTAACCGATACAATATAAAGTTCGCTTGAATCTGGACTTATATATACAGATGGATTGAACTCTCCAATATTTACATTGGCTTTCATTTTCTTTGGTAAGCTCCACAGTCCGTTGGCTTCCATTGTACTTTTTAGTACTGAACCGTTCTCATAAATAAAAAGTGTTTTCCCATCTGGGGAAATCGAAATTGGTGCAACATGTCCTTTAATCTTATTCAATTCTAATTCTTCGTATGAATTAGATTTGTGCAAAAGTTCAGACTTCGTCCACTGATTGTCTTTCTTTTCTGAGAAATAAATGTTTTCAAAATATTCGGCATCAAGATCAATTTTTTGTTTATCCGGTCTCTTTGAACAGAAAATTAAAAGATCCATCTGGTCATTAAGTAGAGGTACAAAGTCGTTAACTTTTGTATTGATATTATTGTCTAGTTCTTCAATTGTTGCTTCTCTTTTTTGCGGAAGAGCTTGTATTTCAATTCCATTATTACAATTTTCAATGTATCGATCTATATCAATTAAGACTTCAGAACCACTTTTTGTATCTGCTAATATTTCTTTTCTGAACTTATTAAAGAATTGCAAACCTCTTTCGAAGTTTCCTACATAATGATTGGCCTTTCCTAAATAGAGAAGTAATTCAGGTATCGTATCATTTGTTGAGAGACCCAAAGCTTTTTCAAAAAGTGGAAGTGAGTTTTCAACTTCTATATTGGTTTTGAATATGCAGATTCCCGCTTCAAGATAAATCTCAGGATCATTAAATTCTTTTTTTACAAGTTCCTCATAGATTTCTCGCGCCTCATTGATTCTTCCCTTCCTAACCAAAGCATCAGCTTTTTTACGAGCTTTTTTATCTTCTTTAGGAAGTTTTTGAGAATAACCTACATTGATACAAAGTAAACTTGCAAGCAGTAATAACGTATATGTAGAGCGGATAAATTTCATTTATTACTTAACAGTAACTTCAACAAATTGATGCTTAAAATATTCACTTCTGGCAGCTTTTTTCTCTTCTGAAAATTCGGGTCCAGTTACATCGAATTCAGTTTTAATCGTGTATTTTGAAGGATCTATTCCTTTTAATGCGTTCTCAACTTTCGTTTTCATATTGTTCGCTCTCAATTCAGCTAGAGCTCGATCGGAGGCGTATTTTTTTGTTGGAACTTTTGATGCGTTACCGTGAACAGTGATCTCAACATTTCTTCCAGCCTTTATTTGGTCTGTAAGTTTTTTTAAGAAACTAGAAGTTCTAGAGTCTACACTTGGTACATTATTCTTATTGTACCCAAAGAAAATTTTGAGACCAATATCTTTAAAAGTTTTATTGGTTCCATTGTTTGTTCCATTATTTGAAGCGACGTCCTGATTGAAATTGAACTCAAAAGTACACATGTCCTTTTGTTTGATTTCTTGAATCAAATTGCCTTTCTCATCATACAGTTCCAATACTAAGTCCTGACAAAGAGCATCATCATCATGAACGATTTCAAAGATCGTCTTACCATCTGTTCCAAGTTCTTTGTATTTAAATTGACCGAACTTATTTACGATAGACTCAAACAAGAAATTATCGTTTTCATCAAACGCTTTAACTGAAATATTTTTCGCGTCAGTTTTCAAGTTTTTAAGTTTCCAAAACTTCTCACCTTCAATTTTAGCATTTACATCACCTGCTTTGGCGACAACTTCACCAGATCCACTAATTTCAAGAAGATCAAGTAAGATTTCTTTATGAATTTCCTGATAGGAAGTATTGCAATCGATATCAAGATCAACCGAATAAAAGGATTCTTCTCCCTTGAAGTAAGTAATGGTGTAATTATTACATGGCAACAAGTCGAGAACATACCCTCCATCTCTTCTTCTTGGCTTATAATGTCTTTCAGTACTATTAGTATTGTTGACAACAGTAATGGAGATATTGTCCGGAATCATGGTTCCATCAGAAGTTATAATATATCCCTTGAAAATTGCAACTCCGTTGATGTAAGAGTTCGGTGCAGTTACTTTGTAAATATCTGTTTCTCCATAACCTTCATTGTGTCGCTCAGATGCATAGAAACCTGTTAGTCCGTCTGCCGTAGTGGTATAGAAATAATCGTCACCCACTGTATTTAACGGGAACCCCATATTCTCAGGTGTTGTCCATCCAGTTTCCTCTAATCGAGAAACGAAAATGTCAAATCCACCCATTGAGTTTTCGTTGTTGGTGCAGAAATACAGCGTTTTTGAATCAGAGCCTATAAATGGGGCAGCTTCATCAAACTTAGAATTAATTGGTTCTCCTAGGTTTAAAGCTTTACTCCATTCTCCATTAGGAAGTTTTGTGATTCTCCAAATATCTCTTCCTCCAACAGATCCTTTTCTGTCAGAAACAAAATAAATCGTGTTTCCGTCAGGAGTTACAGTACAATGAGTTTCCCAATATTTCGAGTTTAATTCACCTGGAAACTTGTCAAGCGAAGAGAATGTTGTGTCATAAACTTGTGAAACATAAATATTTCCATCACCGTCATCATCTTGGTATACAAAAACTTGCTGACCATCAGCAGAGGTCGTAATCGATGCTTCGTTTCTGTTTCTTCTACTAAAATCAATCGGTCTAGGCTCACTCCACTTTCCTTCTCTATCCTTATATGAAACATAGATATCCTCGAAATAACCTCCTGTTTGTGGCGAGATAAATCTCATATTAGAGGAGTCTTTTCTCAGTCTATTTGAAGTAAAGAAAATGGTGGTTCCATCCAAAGTGATTGTCGGGCTATGTTCGGCATATGCAGAATTGATTAGGTCTCCCATATTCTGTATTTCATATCCAACAGGATTAGCCATCATTTTTTCAGCTACAGCAATTTGCTTCAAAGCATGATTACTTTTATCAACGAATCGACCTTTCTTCATCGTTTCGATAGCTAGATTGAAGTTCTTTTTTGCTTCATCTAATTTCTCAGCTTTGTGCAGACAGTCAGCTAAATAATAATAAGTCTCATAGGGAGCGAAATCAAAACTTGCCACATAATCGATATAGCCTTTTTTGATTTTATTCGTAGCGATTTTTAGATGAGGGATTGCATTGTCATATTCTTTGATTTTATAATATGACACACCTGCCTTATAATTCAGGTTACTATTCAAAGAATCTTTCTCTAATAGATAAAGCCAAATCCTTTTGGCTTCCACATGGAAGTTGTCTTCCATCAGACTGTTACCTGCATCGTAAAGCTCGGTGTAGCTTGCTTTTTCAAACTCTGCACGGTACTCTTCCTCGGTCAATTGGGCAATGGATAATTGACTAAGAATCAAGGCGATTGCAACTAGAAAATTCTTCATCATGGGGTAAAATTAAAAAATCCCATACCTGCTATGAGATATGGGATTAAAACTTTTCAGTATGTGATTGTTTATAATTCTCGATTGACGTCGAAACTCTCTAGGAAATCAGCTACTTTCCTAACGAACTGACCTCCAAGGGCTCCATCTACAACTCTATGGTCGTAAGAGTGTGATAAGAACATTTTGTGACGGATACCAATAAAGTCTCCGTCTGGAGTTTCAATCACTGCAGGTATCTTTCTTATTGCACCAACAGCCATGATTGCTACTTGCGGCTGATTGATGATTGGGGTACCCATAACATTTCCAAATGTTCCAACATTGGTTAATGTATAAGTTCCACCCTGAATATCGTCTGGGCTTAGTTTATTATTTCTTGCTCTATTGGCTAGATCGTTCACTTGTTTTGTTAATCCAACAAGATTTAAAGTATCCGCATTTTTAATTACCGGAACAATTAAGTTTCCAGATGGAAGCGCGGTAGCCATACCAATATTGATGTTTTTTCTTTGAATGATATTAGATCCATCAATAGAAACATTAACACCTGGCATTTCTTTTATCGCTTTTACGATTGCCTCCATGAAGATAGGAGTAAAGGTGATTTTTTCACCTTCCCTTGCTAGAAATTCATTTTTAACCTTATTTCTCCAGTTTACGATATTGGTCACATCCGCTTCAACATAAGATGTAACGTGTGGGGAAACGTGCTTCGACATCACCATGTGGTCCGCAATCATTTTCCGCATTCTGTCCATTTCAACAATCTCATCTCCTGGATAGATTGGAACTTCTGGCGCATGAATAGCTGGAGCTGATGCTGGCTTACCGTTTGACGCCGCTTTTGCGGGTGCTTTAGCAGGACTAGCAGC
>JAUICI010000162.1 GCA_030427935.1 Bacteroidia bacterium
GTCCTCTAGCTCTCCATTCTTCATTTAAAGTCCTGAAGGTTCCCTGCATTTTCACTTCATCTGGAATCACATTTGTTGCTCCAAGCCCTTCAATCCTTCCAATACTGATTACTGACGGGATGGTAGGATCGTTTCTTCTACTGTTTATGGTTTGAAGAGATTGGATAATCTGCGCACTAATCTGAATTGGATCAATTGCTTTCTGAGGCATTGCACCATGACCACCTTTACCTATCACTCTAAAATACAACTCATCACAGCTCGCCATGTACATTCCTGGCCGGAAGCCAACTTTCCCAACCTCCAAATCTGGAAAAACATGAAGCGCATAGATTTCCTCAACTTTGGGATTTTCCAGAACTCCATTTTCAATCATGATACTTGCTCCACCAGGAAGTTTTTCTTCCGCATGCTGAAAAATGAACTTAATTGTTCCGGTAAATTGATCTTTATGGTCTTTTAAATAATTTAAAACGCCTAAAAGATTTGCAGTGTGCACGTCATGTCCACATGCATGCATCACACCCGAGACACTGGAACAGTATTCTTGTGAATTTTCTTCTGAAATAGGCAAAGCATCGATATCTGCTCGAATGGCAATACACTTGGAATCTGGATTCTCACCCTCTAGCTTAGCAACAATACTGAACCCTCCATAATCTTTGGAATATTCCAGCCCCCAATCATCCAAAATAGATTGAATAAAAGCACTGGTTTCCTTTTCCTCAAAACTGAGCTCAGGATACTTGTGCAGATGTCTTCTCCATTCAATAACTTGAGGTAAACGATTCTTTATTTCTTGTTCTAAACTCATTCTATTCCGATTGCATTCCTTGCCATCCAGACCATACCATCTTAAACGCCACATAGAGCATAAAAGTTCCAAAAATCACTTTGACCACATAAGGTGATAATCTCAAGGATAATTTAGAACCAAAATACCCTCCAATAACAAAGGCACAAGCGATAATGATACCGTACCATATATTGACATTGCCCGTTTTATAGTAATTCATCACTGCTAAAATTCCAATCGGAGGGAGCATGAGAAACAAGCTAGTTCCCTGTGCTTCCATCTGACTAAGACCAAAGAAATAAATTAGGGCAGGAACAATCAAAACACCCCCGCCAATCCCCACGAAACCGCTAAGAATTCCTGCAAATACACCTATAAGAATTAGTATGATTATAGTATTGACCGTCATTATATATCCATGGATAAAGTGAAATATGGAATCGGCTTTCGAATAACTCCATTTTCAAGTCCCCACGCTAAATCGAATCTAAGAAAATACCCAAACAATTTTGCTCGTGCTCCAAATCCAAAACCTCCAACTATGGGCTCTCTGGCATTGTACACTTCTATGGTTAAAGGCTTATCATAAATCGTTTGCTTATTGAAATGATTCTCATCGGAATAAGGATGTGGTCCCGTCCATGCTGCACCAATGTCTCCAAATAAAACCAGTTGGAAATTCTTTAAAAAGTCTGATTTTAATGGATATTTTGCGAAGTAAGAGAACAATGGCCATCTCAATTCTGAATTAAAAACAGCGAAGGAGTTTCCGTTTCGAATATTTTGTTTGAACCCTCTAACAGGCGTTCCAATCGCTTGGTAAGCATAAGTTTCATTCGGATCTACATCTATTGTATTGTCAAATCTCTTGTCATTATTAAACTCCCACCAGCCATCAACAGCTCCTAGATAATATAGAATTCGATTCTGCCCAAATGAAGCGCCAAAAGCCAACCTATTTACCCAAACTAGATTTCGATGCACTTTGATGGAATGTCTAAAATCAAATCCAATATTATACATTGCTCCAAAGTCTTTGTTGAAACTCTGTAAATATTCACCGAATACTTTCAATTTTGAACCTTCCCAGAGGTTAATACCCAAACTTTTCGAATCATCAAAAACCAACTCCGCCTTTACTCCGGCTTGACTCGTATTCTCCGGTCTTTGGTCTATTGAAATGTCATCATAGGACAAATAAACCTTATGGTCGTTTCGATAATTGAAGGTTCCTCGAATACTAAAAGTCTCCGTAAATGGGTAAGACATTCTATATCTGACTTCGTGCGTTTTCCATTTTACGAAATCTCCAGAAACACTTTCCACATCTTTGTAGGAGGATCGATAAAGAATAATCTTGTGATCCAGTCTATTTGGAAGAAATTCCATACCTACTAAAAATTCTGAACTATTGAAATTCACGGGAACCCTCATCCCTCCTATCAACTTAAAATCTTCAAATAAATCACTAAAACCTATTTTAAACAAAGCGCTAAATCCAGGATTGAAATAAATTGCTCCCGGTCCGGTGTATCTCTGATAAGTTTGATCCAAGAAATCATTATTCAATTGCGTAATCACATAGTCTTTCGCAAAATTCACCTTGTACAAAGACTCATGGGGTGGCTGAAAACCAGTTTTTTCCTTAGTCTTGGTTGTATCACTTAACGCTACTTCATTATTACCATTGTTCTCATCATCATCCTCTTTCAGAATTATGACTTTCTTCTCGTAGGTTTTATTCTGATCTTTGTTTCCGCCTTCATCCAAAAAGGTGTAATCATAAATATCAATAACAGAAGGATCCCTTTTCTTGATATCTGTATTTTCTTTTTTGTTCTCTTTATCTGATTTTTTTATCTCTTTATTTAGCTTGATATCCTCATAATCTTTGAAATTCCCAGATTTAACTTTTGTCCTATACCTTCTTTTCAAAAACCTCATATAGTAAGTATCTGAAAGGTCTTTAAGAGAATCTTTCATGGAGATGTCATCGATATAAAACTTGTATTGATTGTTTTGGAAAAACAGGTTCAAAGTCTTCCCTAGTCCAATTCTTACATCCTGCTCAATAATGTTGGTTACATAATTTGTTTGTGCCCCATTATTCAGCATATATCGGTAGTGAATAATTGTATCAATATGACTAATAACACTGTCTTTATAAGCAATATGTCTATTGATTACCCCATTTTCACTTGATAAATAAACATAACCTTTATCAGCAATTTGATGTGCTTGAGTTTCATTTGCTAAAGGTGTATTTGTTAATTGTTCGAGAATTTTTATTTGCTGATCTTCCTCTTTAAGATCCATGATATAAATATCATACCTCCTATTGAAAGGCTTGTTCTCTGGCTTTTTCAGCATATTGATGTATGTCGTATCTCGATTGGATGAAAAAATGACACGACTCGAATTATCAATGAATTTCGGATCTATATCATCCCAGATATCATCTGTAATCTTTTTGATGGAGTTTCCGGTAATATTGTACAAATACAAGTCAGTTTGCCCATGCCATACACCTGAAAGCACAATTCTCTTTCCATCGTGAGAGAAATTATATGACAACACCTTCTCCAATCGCCGTATCTCTACTTTGGTATGCTCATTTGTGGTGATATCGTATAAATGATACCACACTTTCCCTTTTCGTTCATTATAAAAACTTAAATAATCCCCTGAAGGGTGCCATTCTAAAACAGGGAAACTCCGATCTTGGAGTCTTGCAATTTTTGCTTCAGCTGAATAGATTTTCCTTCGCTTTCTCGTAAAAGTATCGTAAACAAATATTCTGTATTTTCCTTCTATGTTCTCCACATAAGCCACTTTCTGCCCATCAGGACTAAGTTTTGCCCCATAATAATGATGATTCTTTTTCGACTTGATTTGCAGCTGATCTCCCGTCATTTGCTCTTGATGTTCTACGTCTCCCCAATAAATATTCTCGTAATATCGCAAATAGACATAGGAGAGTTTAGCTATACCTACCCCAATAGAAAATTTAAAGGCTCGATCAATGTTTTTCGACACCTTGCTCAGGTAAATAATGTTCGGAATCATTTCCTTACCGTAATTATCTTCTACATATCTCCAAATTGCGTGACCTGCAAGAGCAGCCTCTTCTCCCTCAAGATCATTAAATCTTTTAAATCTTCCTGTTAGAATCCCATCCTTAATTTTTGACTCCATTTCAGGGTCCCAATCCTTACTGATATAACTTAAAAAGCCTTTAATAAACCATTCAGGATAATCCATGAGTAAATTGGCTTTTAAAACATCTTTCCAGCTCCCTCCCCAAATCATTTTGTTTAAGAAGACCTCAACAAGGGCACTGGTTAACTGCTCATTCAATTGTTTGTGGGTACCTTCGTAATAGATAAAAACCTTAGAACCAATAATTCTTGTCTTACCTCCTGCCTGAGTTTCTTCACCAGCAATTCCAATATTACTTTGCCTAAAATCGGTTAATGAATTGTAACAGATGATTTCAATTTTACTCCCGAATTCATAGTCAAAAATGCGCTCAATTTCTTTAATATCACGGTGTGCCTTTTGAGCAACATAGCTCGCCATTTCTTTCCCTTGATCATAAAAATAGACGTCAAATTGTCTGAACTTAAGCGCCTTCCATTTAAACTTTCGATATTGAACACGACTCTTCCCGTAGTTCTGTTGCGAACCATTGTAGAACTGTCCAAAGGAAATATTGGTCAGTAAAAACACAAATATCAGGAATACGAACTTTCTCAATCTGTAGTGATTTTCTGTAAATGTAATTAATTTAAATGCTAATAAGTTCACTAAATTTGAACGAAATTCAAGTTACAAAATTATACTATGCAAGTCAAAAAATTCACTTTCAACCCCTTTCAGGAAAATACTTACGTCGTTTTTGATGAAACGAAAGAGGCAGTCATAATCGATCCTGGCTGTTATGAAAGTTTTGAAGAAAAAGAACTATTTGATTTCATTGAAGATAATGAGCTGGCCGTAAAAGAGTTACTAAACACCCATTGCCACATCGATCATGTTTTGGGAAACCAAGCGGTTGCAAATAAGTATGGGTTAACACTCAAGATTCATAAGGAAGATTTGCAGACTTTGAATAGCGTAGATTCTTATTGTCATTTATATGGATTTCACAATTACAAGAAATCCCCAGAACCCGAATTTATTGATGAAAATGAGGTGATTAAATTTGGTAATTCGGAATTCAAGATCTTATTCGGACCCGGTCACTGCCCCGGTCACATTGCATTTTACAACCCGGAGGAGAATTTTATAATTTCAGGAGACATTTTATTTCAAGGAAGTTTTGGTCGAGTTGATCTTCCCGGAGGCGATTTTGCAACTTTGAAGAATTCCATCTTAAATGTTCTATTCAACTTACCGGAAGAAACTGTAGTTTTCTGTGGACACGGACCTGAAACGACAATTGGAATCGAAAAGAAAACGAATCCCATGAACCAACTTTAGTTCTTTTTTCTGAAGAATATCCGAACCGGAACCCCTTCGAAATCAAAGTTCTCCCGCATTTTATTCTCAAGGAATCTTTTGTAAGAATCTCTAATATACTGAGGTAAATTGCAGAAGAATGCAAATGATGGAGCATGAGTCGGAAGTTGAGTCACATACTTGATCTTGATAAATTTCCCTTTTACTGAAGGCGGTTGATTTTCTTCAATAATCTCTTGCATCACTTCATTTAATGTAGAAGTTGGGATTTTTCTTAAACGATTGTGGTAAACTTTCATCGTTTCTTCCAAAGCCTTATGCAATCGCTGTTTACTAAGAGTTGAAGTAAAAATAATCGGAACATCATTGAATGGCGCCAATTGCTGTCTTAGTTTCTCTTCATATTCCTTCATGGTATTGGTTTCTTTTTCAACCAAATCCCATTTATTAACGAGAACCACTACTCCTTTATGATTTTTTTCAATCATGTAGTAAATGTTCAAGTCTTGTTTCTGAATGCCTTCTGTCGCATCAATCATGAAAATACATACATCCGAATTCTCAATACTTTTTACAGAACGAATCACGGAATAAAATTCAATGTCTTCATGTACCTTATTCTTTTTTCGAATCCCAGCTGTATCCACAAGAATAAAGTCGAATCCAAATGCATTGTATCTCGTATTGATGGAATCTCTGGTAGTACCCGAAATATCTGTCACAATATTTCTATCTTGCCCCGTCAAAGCATTTACCAAAGAGGACTTCCCCACATTCGGCTTTCCAACCACAGAAAATCTTGGAAGTTCCGTATCCTCTTCTTCAATATCCTTTTCCATGTCCGCTGTTAATGCATCCAGAAGCTCTCCTGTTCCAGAACCATTAATTGAACTAATCCCATACAGTTCTCCTAGTCCAAGTGAATAGAATTCATAGACATCATTCAATCTAGACGGATTGTCTACTTTATTTACAGCAATGAATATCTTCTTATCACTTTGTTTGCGTAACATTTTGGCAACAGATTCATCCAAATCTGTAATTCCAACCGTGCAATCCAAAACAAAAATCACGTAGTTTGCTTCAGACAAGGCAATTTCAACTTGTTTTCGAATCTCGCCTTCAAAAATATCATCCGAACCTTTAACGTAGCCACCAGTATCAATAACTGAGAATTCTCTCCCATTCCATTCTGACCGACCATAAATACGATCTCGAGTAACCCCACTTTGTTCTTCGACAATCGCCTTTTTCGATTCTGTCAACCTATTAAAAAGCGTTGATTTCCCAACATTTGGCCTACCTACTATTGCAACAATATTTGACATTACTGGTATCCGTATTTTTTTAATTTCTTATCTGAATTTCGCCAATCTGAATCTACTTTTACATGCGTTTCCAAAAAGACTTTTTTAGAAATAAATTTCTCAATATCTCTCCTTGAATCGATTCCAACTGCCTTTAATTTCTTGCCTTTATGCCCGATTAAAATTCCTTTCTGAGAATCTCTTTCCACCATAATCGAAGCCCTAATTCTAACAATATCTTCTTCCTCCTTGTATTCATTAACGATTACTTCGCAGGAATAGGGTATTTCTTTGGAATAATGTTGTAAGATTTTTTCTCGGATAATCTCACTAACGAAAAAACGCATGGGTCTGTCCGTATAATCATCCTTCCCATAAAACGGAGGATTCTCAGGTAGTAATTCTTTTATTCTTTGCAACAACTCTTCCGTATTGAACTTATGTAAAGCTGACATGATCATCAATTCTGATTCTGGAAAAACCTGCTGCCATTTTTCAATTTTTTCTTTGAGTTCTTCCTGTTTCAGTAGATCTATTTTATTCAATAAAACCATAACGGGAATCTTCATTCCGTTGATTTTGTTGATCAAATTAGGATTAAACTCTTTCTCATTTGACAAATCAATCACAACCAATAAAATATCGGCATCCTTAATAGAAGCATCAATATAGCCGAGCATCTGTTCATGCAATTTATATGAAGGTTTTACGATTCCAGGAGTATCTGAAAACACTATCTGTAAATCCTCTTCATTGATTATTCCAATGATTCTATGGCGCGTTGTCTGAGCCTTTGGAGTGATAATAGAAAATTTCTCACCCATGAACTTATTCATAAGCGTTGATTTCCCGACATTTGGGTATCCAATTATGTTAACAAAGCCAGATTTATGCGACATTTCTTGTCAAAATATTTTGATTGCAAAGAAACAAATAATATATTTGCAGTCCAAAATTTACAAGGCATTGCGCCAATTTAAATTTGGAAACTCAACATCGGTTGAGTGTTAAATTGAAGTAAAGAAAACATTATAGTGCGGTCCCGATAATGATCGGGAGGAGCAGTTATAAAAAATATAGTGCGGGGTGGAGCAGTTGGTAGCTCGTCGGGCTCATATCCGTCGGCTGACGGACGCAGTTCGAGTCTTAATTGAAATTGAAATATTGAAAACATTATAGTGCGGCCCCGATAGTAATCGGGAGGAGCAGTTATAGAAAATATAGTGCGGGGTGGAGCAGTTGGTAGCTCGTCGGGCTCATAACCCGAAGGTCGTCAGTTCGAGTCTGGCCCCCGCTACCAAGTAAAGCCGGTGAGAAATCATCGGCTTTTTTTATTTACCTAAATCATATATCATGTACACTGTTTACGCTTTGTACTCACCTTCATTTGACAAAATTTATATCGGAATCACTTCTGATCTTGAAGATAGATTCAAATCTCACAATGAATTAGCCACAAAAGGGTTTACTGTAAAATACAGACCCTGGATAATTGTATACACCGAGCAACATCAATCAAAATCTGAAGCTCTAAATAGAGAAAAACAGCTCAAATCTTCTCGGGGAAGAAACTTTATTAGATCAAAAATTCTTGAAAAGTAGCTCGTCGGGCTCATAACCGTCGGTAGACGG
>JAUICI010000163.1 GCA_030427935.1 Bacteroidia bacterium
CTTGGCTGCCTTCTTTTGTAATTCTTCGTATTCTTGTTCTACTGGGTTTTCTCCTAACTCATCCTGAATTGTTCTGATTTGTTGATGAAGAAAAAACTCTCTTTGTTGCTGATCCAGATCTTTCTTTACCTTGTCCTGAATCTCGTTTTTCATCTCCAACATCTGTAATTCCTGATACAAATGCTCCATCACTCTTTCTGCTCTTGTGATCAAGCTCACTTCTTCCAATAAAGATTGTTTCAATTCGGGAGTTGCATTCATATTCGAACAAATGAAATTCACCAAGAAAGGTGGTGACTCAATATTTCGAATAGCCATAGAAGCTTCCGTTGGGATATTTGGAGACTCCGTGATGATCCTCAAGGAAAGCTCTTTCAGTGATTCAAACAAGGCTTTTTGCTTGTCTGATTTTTTCATGGGTTTCACCTCTTCCATCAAGGAAACCTTCGCTTTGAAATAAGGCACATCTTGAGAAATCTCGTTGATCTCAAATCGCGTTTTACCCTGAATGATGGCTGTAGTAGAACCATCAGGCATTTTCAAAACTTTCAATAAAAGTCCGAGTGTACCCACTTTATGGATATCCTCTTTGCCTGGATCTTCGGCAGACTGATTTGATTGTGCGACAACACCCACAACCTTCGAAGAATCATAAGCTTCCTGAATCAGTTTGATGGATTTGTCTCGAGTAACTGTAATTGGAATTACAACTCCTGGAAACAGCACATTATTTCGGATAGGTAAAATTGGTAATTCATCTGGAATATTGGCCAGATCAAATATATCGTCTTCATCATTGGTGATTAGTGGAATGAACTCTGTGTCTTCGTTCACAATATCTCCAAATGAAAAACTATTTTCGTCAAGTATATCACTCATTTTCTACGTCAATTTGTCAGCATTCAACTGCAATGCATTCGTAAACCTTTTATTAAAAACGTCTGAAAATCACAAAGATTGCGATTTTTCTCTCGTTCTGATTAGAGTAGTTCAACTTATGTGCCAAGTGAAAGCAATCGGTTATTTTGTCCGATTGTCAAATATGTGACGTAAAATAGCGATATCCGTTGGACTCAATTCCTGATTTCTTCTTTCGTAAACGCGTTGTGCCACTTCCATAGCCTTATCAAAATCATACACCGCATTTTCACCCCAAGAAAAGGATTCTATGAATTTACTTGGAAAGCCAGCCCCGAATACATTTGCACTCACGCCAACTGTAGTAGCTGTATTGAACATGGTATTGATACCACATTTAGAATGATCCCCCATACAAAGCCCCATGAAAGTCACCTCGGTTTGCTCCAGTTTGGCACTTTCATAAGAGTAGGTTTTTACTTCTCCGTAATTATTTTTGAGGTTAGATGTATTGGTATCAGCTCCAAGATTGCACCATTCACCGATTAAAGAATTCCCAACAAATCCGTCATGACCCTTATTAGAGAAGGATTGGAAAATTGAATTATTCACCTCTCCTCCAACTTTGGAATAATCACCGATTGTGGTTGGACCATAAATCTTAGTTCCCAACTTCAAAACCGCGTGTTTTCCTAATGCCAATCCTCCTCGAACGATTGAACCTTCCATGATTTCGGAATCTTCGTCTAAGTAGATCGGACCTGAATCAGAATTTAAGATAGAGGCTTCTACTTTTGCTCCTGGTTCGAGGAATACACGATCTCCGATAACGGTATTGGTAATTGGAATTTTCTGAGAAATACGACCTTTTGTTAAGAAGTTGTAATCTTCATTAATCGCATGGTCATTTTTCTGATACATTTCCCATCTTTCATTCAGTATGATTGGGTTTGCTTTTGACTCTCTGTTTGTATTCGTTTTATTGGTATGGTAAGCCAATAAGGTTCCATCTTTGGACAATTGTTCGCCTTCAATTAATTCTAAGATTTCCTTTATCAGCATTGAATCTGGTAAGACTTGCGCATTAATCCAAATAAAAGCCGGTTCCGAACAAGAAGGGTATTTTTCTTGCAGATACGATTCCGATTCGAAACAAATATTTACGTTGATTCCTTCAGCTTTGAAGCGTTTTTTGTATTTATCCGAAATCTTTAAAATCCCTACCCGAAGTTCTCCGATTGGTTTGGTTAAAGTCAGCGGACAAAACTTCGCGTGATTTCCATTATCTGAAAGAATGATATTCATGAGTTCTATTTTTCAGCAATATAAAACAGATCGAAGCATTCATCATTCGCTTCGGCAACGAAATAGTCTTCCATTTTAATATCCGATACCAAGGAGTTATTATTCTTCAATAATTTTCTTCGATTCATTCGATTTAAGATGTCATAAGGCACTTGCAGACACCATCTCGGCAAATTATACTGCAAATTGAAGATATCGAAACGTGTAATCTTCTTCACAGAAGCCTTATTTTTTTGATAGTAGTCTTGGATTTTTTCATTTCCAAAAACCCCATTTGCCTGTACATCTTTAAAACATTTCAGCAATAAATCCTTCAATTCTGGAACTGTATACTCTCTGATATGCCATGGATTTCTTGTAATCGAGGTTTTGATATTTGGCGTGGTTACAATCATTTTTCCACCTGGCTTTAAAACGCGGTGAATTTCTTTTACAAAAAGATTGTCGTCTTTGATATGCTCAATCACCTGAAAGGTCACAACGAAATCAAAAGAATTATCTTCAAATCCAGTAAGAGGTGGCACAGCCATTTGTTTAAACTCGAAATTTTTCACGTCTTTGGCGTGAGATAAATCCACTTCGAACTTATCTATAGAAGTAAATTTCTCACATTTTGGAGCGATGGTATCAATTCCATACCCCATTCCCGTTCCGATTTCCAAAACATTTCCAGAAACCAATTTAGCGGCTTCCACATAAGCAAGAATACTTCTTTGGTAAACGTAATTATCGGATAGATCTTTATGAGAAACTCTTTCGGCTGTATGCATATTCAAAAATTAAAGGGCAAATATAAGAATCCGTTAGGAAAATGATTAATTTCAAACTATGAAAACAAACGTATTCAAGGGATTTATCGTTGCTTTGGGGCTATTATTGATTCAAGCTTGTTCTTCCGAAGAAAAAAGTAGTGAGAAAAACGACTCCCAAAATCAACCAAAAATTGAACTGAATAAATTCAATATCGGCGCATTTTCATTGTCGACCAAATACGATTCTTTGGTGGTGATTGATACCACTGTATTCAACGTACCTGAAGGCGAATACAGAGATTATAAATGTCAATTATTCGAAACTTCGGATGGACCGAAACAATCCATTGGACTCTATATTTTCGAAAGCAAGAACAATATGAACATGGAATTGACTCAGCTCGTTTATGGTCATTTCTATACCCGCTACCCTGAAACTGCACCATTGGAATTCGAGAAAACTTCCGACACGAGTTACCATATCACCTTAGAAAAATCCCATCACTTCGACTTTCGAATGGGGAAGGATTATTATATGGTTTTGAGTTTGGATACTTTGGAGAATTTGGATGGGGAGGAGATTACTTTACTTTATAATGAAAAATTAAAAATTAAAAATTAGGATAGCGATGCCTCGTAATTGGAATCAAATCCAATGATATCAATAGGTGTTCTAGTTTTTATACAATCAGATATATTCATCTTTCATCTTTCATTTTTAATTTTTAATCTATTATCAACCCCAAAGCCTCCCGACTCGTCTCAATCCCGTGACCGGCTTTCAGGACGTGAACAGCTTTTAATCGCTCACCTAAATGTTGCTTTGCCCTTTTTACGCTTTTCTCATAAGGAATTAAGATGTCATCTGACCCTACAATTAAATGCACATCGGTTTGGACTTGATCGAGTTGCTTGCCCATATAATAGGGTTTTTCTGTTCGATCTTTATAGTTTTTTATCACGTATTGTAAATACTCAATGAGCAGCGCTTCTGCTTCCGGTTTTAATTGATGTTCCGGTTTACTAAAAATGACATTGTAGAGAAACTTTTTGATATTCTTTTCAGAGGGTTTTATGATTGGCAATAAATTCGAGTACATATTCTTCCAAGCTAAAGAAACAAATCGAAAACAACCTGGATTAAATAAAAAAGCCGCCTCTATTCGCTCTGGGTTGACAATGGCAATTTTCATGCAGACCAGTCCTCCAAAAGAAGCTCCCGCAATAGTGACTTTTTCGAGTCCTAAAGCGTCTAATACTTCTTTGCCCCAAATTCCGTAATCCAATGATTTTATGGAAGGCGAGTTGCCCTCACTAAGATTGGGCTGACCATTCGTCTCAATAAGGTAGAGGCGATATCGTTTGGATAAATCTGCAAGACCACCATCTAAATCCCAAATTAATGTCGTTGTGCGAAATCCGGGAAAAATAAGCAGTGGCGGGAGTGAATCATCTTCCCAGTTCAATCCATAAATCTGTGTTTGACCTAAACTTGTTTGAATTACCTTAGTTTGATAGTTGTATCCATTTAATTCTTCTAGCTTCTTGACCCAACTATTAAACCAAGCGCGACTTTTTTCTTCTTCTTTGAAATAGGATTTCTTCTTAATCATGTGCAGTATTTTTTGATGAGATTTTCACGAAATTTTTCCAGACTAAAAGGTTGATCCATCAATAAAGATTCAAATACGATTCCGTCTAAAGAGGCCACTAGTATTCTTGCTTCAAAAACAGGATTTTCAATCTTCATTGCTCTGAATATTTCTGAAAACTTGGATACACTTTCTTCATACCTGGCGGTAGTTGCTTGATTCAGCTGATTAAACTTCTTTTCATGCAAACCCATTTGTGCGAGTAGTCGAATTTTTGTCTTCTCTTTTTGAATGAGATCGATGAAATTGTTCACCGATTGCTTGAAATTTTCTTCTGGACTTTTGGTTTCATCATAAATAATGGTTTCGTCTAAAGTCTGGAAGGAAGATTTCAAGACCGCTAAAGCCAAAACTTCTTTCGACTTGAAATAATTATACATCAAACCATCAGAAATTCCAGCGTCCCGAGCAATCTTTCGAATTGAAGCTCCAGCAAATCCCTGCGAGGAAAAAATAGTCAATGCTGATTTTAAGATTCTCGTCTCGGTGGCAAGTCGATTCTCCTCGAGCTGTATTTTAGTTCTTGGACTCATGTTTTTAATTGAACGATTGTTCAATATTAAGATAAATTTTTAGAATGAACAAATGTTCAGTAGTTGATTTTTGGACTTTTGGATGTTTGGACTTTTGGACTTTTAGACTTTTAGACTAAGTTCCCCATCGCTGATGCTCCGGCGAAGGAAAGATAAAGAAAAATTATGAAATCTAATTCTTCATTCTTAATTCTTCATTTTTAATTTTTAATTAAAACCCTCTCTCCCCCATTCACCAATATATCGGCTCCGAGGTCGTAAATAAAATTTGTTGGGGTGAAATTGTGAAGATCGTAGTCGACTAGGGCGATTTGCAGATGAGATTGATCCTCGAAAGTGAGGTTGATTTCCATTGTGATCTCTACTTCTTCGATTTGGGTCATGTCTTCCTGAATCATTTCGTATTGGCGTTTGATCAAGTTATAGTCGATCACTTTTTGACCAATTAAGTGATGGATTTTTTTCGTTTCTGAGGGTTGAGCATTTTCTTGTTGATAGACTTCTTCAAAGGTATTTGGACCAACGGTGAGACATTCAATCTCCGTATTCCAGGCTGCGGATATAGATCCTTTCGGAAAAACCAATTCGATTCCGCCATCAACAAAAAAGGCCTTCTCCATTTGGATATCCAGAAGTGCTTCATTGACTTGAAAGCAGTTGACCTTTTGTAAGGGTCCGGACATTAGAATTTCTTTGATTTTTTCCACCTTAATTCATTGACGCTTGAAAGGTAAGGAAATAATGTTGAAGATTTTGAGTTATTGAGAAGACCTTTATGCTAGCTTATCAGTCCTTCCTCTTGCATTATGGCTTTTGCTTTTTCGGCTTCTCGTGCACCTCCTCCAATTGATCCGGGTAAAATGATCAGTCGTTTTCTTTCTCTGCCTTTTTCATCCCTAAAATGAACTACGAAACGGGATCGCGTCAAACCTGTTTTTCCTTGGATAAATTCAACTGTTTTGATAGTATTTCTAGAAATTTTTGCTGCTGCTGAATTCCAGATATTTTTATATACAATGTATGCGTACAACAATTCTAAGGCACCAAAGGCAGTTGCTGAAGCAAAATCGCCTCTTTGTATAAATACTCCGACCATTATGAGTCCCCCGAAAATCATGATACCGTAAACTACAAAGAGTCTTCTGATATCATTTCCCACAACGGTCTCAACCAGTTCGCCTCTTGCTCCCATTCTTTTTAATTCAATTCGATCCGAATAGATTTCGCAAACTCCAGTTTTTGTTTTGAATGTTTTTGGTTCCATATTAAGTCAGAATAAAATCATAATCTTCATTCATCAGTAGAATCTTTTACCTTAATCCTATTGTCATAAATAGGAAACTTCATGGGCGACATAGGGATTCGTTTTCCATAGGACAATTTTTCTACGAATAAGAAATCGCCGACGAGATTGGTGACGGCTTTATTTACTTCTGTTGCTGTCGTGTCTAATTTCTGTTTTTCAGTTTGATGCGGTGCTTTTTCAGAATCCTGAGAACAAGAAAGCAAAACAAAAAACAATATTGGAATACAGGCAAGTTGCATGAAACAAAGTTAAATCTATCGGCGAACAAATTCTTTGAAAACTAAAATTAAATACCAAATTAGGGCGATTCCATTGATACAAAACCATAGAATGAAAGCGATATAAGCTAAAATCTCTATCCAAGACCCTTTGCTGAATATTGTATTTGGGTCCCAATTATGGTTGTCTTCGTTTGAGATATTAAAAAAAGCGATGATCCAGTAAAAAAGAAAACTTAATACGAAGAAAAACAATATGGATTGGACGGAAACTTCTTTGCGCATTATTTACATTCAAATATTTGGACCAATTCCTCCTGTTTCAAAATCACATCTGATCTTTCTCTACCAATGGTTTCGATAGATTCGCATTCCCCCTCAGGTGTAAAGATTCGCTCGACTATATTGTAGCAGATCGAACAACCTGTAATCACATGGAGCCTTAACCTTAGACGTCCAATTTCTTTTGTAACACTTCTAGCCTGCAAAGGATAAACTTTAGATTTGGGTTGATAAGTCCATATTTCATCGAGATCCTTGTTCAGCTTTAGCAAACGGATTTGATTGTAAGTCTTCCAGTGTTGATTTGGCTCTTCAAAATTGTCCAACAAAACGTAAAACCCATCCTTCTCCATAAGGTGATCCACATATTTAAAATCATTGATGACTTTATATTTCTTGACTTGATCCTTATTAAAATAAATAACTAACGTAAACCTTCTAGCCGAATGGTAGCTTTTCCTTTGCTGAACGATACAATGATCCGGATCAATTAAAATAGTGAAATACAATTTGGACTCTCCCCGAAAGTCTTCTTTTTTCAATTTGTATAAATCATCAAAATTGTGAGGTCGCAATTTGCCATTATCGAGCTGTTTCTCCCCAAGTATTTGATCTAATTTCCCTGTTGATTTAACTACTTCTCCTTGTTCTGAAGAGGCGTTTTCTTTTACTTCAGAATTCTTTGTCTGACAAGAAAGCAGCATTAATAATAGACTTAAAAGTAAAAGCTTCATTCTTCAATTATTTTTAGAAAGGTTTCCTCTGAATCGTATTTACAACAAAAATCGGGGAAGTCTTTGAGCATGAAAATAAATCGTCCTTCTGCTAAATTGGTTTCAAAAATCGTTAATGGATGATAAGTACCTGTTCTTATTCTGTTATCAACATCACTTTTATGGGAAAACGAAATCCCTTCAAAAAACACATCTTTTGGGTGTCGAATCAACAAAAACGGTTTGCCATTCACGTTGTAATGATACTTTTCGTTACATAAATTCTGAACCCTCAAATAAGTAGAATCATCTTGAATTAAACAACGTATTCCAAAATATATGATAATAGTATCCTTAAAATTTACTATTTCAAATCTTTGGTATTCAACTTTCCCCGCATTCAATGAATCAAAATCATCCAATCCATAAGGAGCCAAACAAGGATAAGCATAGACTTTTTTAGGGTCTAATTCCTGACCAAAAGCCATGAATGGAAGAAGAATTAGGATATAAAGGAGGTTTTTCATTTTCATAAAAATAAGGAAAAATGAAGATT
>JAUICI010000164.1 GCA_030427935.1 Bacteroidia bacterium
AACGCCATTAGAAATAAAATTCTCAATAGATTATTTGCTTGTATCAAACAGAATAGAAAATATCAAATTAATTTGCCTTTGTCATAGAAATCGGGACCAAAAATCCATTTAGAATGAATTCAAATTAGCTTACAGTCAATGTGTTTTGGTCATTTTTCGATATCTTGAGAAGAATCCATGACTATTTAGAATGCCATTTAATCGCAAAGACAAACACAACCCCGGTGAGATAAGACCGCGTTTTAAGCTTCGAACAGATTATTCAAAAGAAGAAGTTTTTAACTTGCTAAATACTTTTTGTGAGAAAGATGAGACTGTTTTAGGTAAGCAGGTATACGATCAATATTATTTGGATATTCCCAATCCCGACCGCCATTTTTGGTCACCTGAATTACGTGTTACTTTGGAAGAAGATGAGGAAAATGAAGGCTATACATTGGTTCGTGTTATGGTTGGACCACAATATACAGTGTGGGCCATGTTTGTGTTTATCTATATTTTACTTGGATTGGTTTCCGTTTTTGGTGGAATGTATGGTTTTTCACAAGTTTCATTAGGGAATCCATCACCCTGGATATGGGCAGCTCCAATTGGCGTAATTCTTTTTGTTTCCGTCTATGTAATTGCAAAAATGGGTCAGCGAACGGGTAGAAATCAAACTTTGCATTTGGTTTCTGTACTCTATCATTCCATCGGAGATCATAAGCTAGAAAGAGTTGAGATCTAGTAATTATAAAGATTCAAACACTCGTCACTCAAAAAACTCTACACTTACTTAATCTCTTTTGCTTCGAAGGCATTAACGAATAGAATGTTTCCTAATTCTGGATAATTCAAGAAGACTTCTTTTCCATCCTTATGAATGTCTGGGTCATCAAATCCAATAATGGTTAAGTCCGAATCAGTGGAAGTTCGGTTAATGATATCCTTAAAAGTCTCTTCTTTTCCTTGCTGGATCAACTGAATATTATTGGATGAAATTGGAAGTCGACCTTCTGTAATTAAGGTTTGAAGTTTTTCTTTCTTGGATTCGAAATCCCCAATATCATATATGGAGAAGATTTTGATTTCGGCCTTTTTCCAATCTGGGTGACCTAAAATGATATAGCCCAGTAAGATCATCAAATTGGAATTCACAAAGTCTGTTGTTGTAATCCAAATGTGAATTTGTTTCATCATTCCGAATCCTTTCACAGAAGTTCTTTGAACACAAAGGTCCATTTTGGAGGCTTCTAATAAAGGGTAATTATCAAAGAAATAGTCAAATTTATCAATCTCATCTTGCGTGTATTCGAGGAGAATCATATTGTTGGCATTTCCTGATACATTCGCTTCCTGAAGGATGGTTCCTAGAGCTTGAGAATGGTTTTCACAAATGGTTGTGTTCAGATAAACTTTATTCTTGATGCCTTTGGAAAGGTCCAACAGTCGATTAACTGTTGATTCAGATTCTCTTTTGGACTTGGCGTTAAAATCTCCTTCAATGTAGTGATGATAAGTTCCAAACCCGTATTTATACGAAATCCAGGAAGTCATCTGCAAAGCTGTAGGTCGTTTAAATGAATTCTCCGAAAGTGTAATCATGAATGGTCTCCAGCTATCATCTTTCTTTTCAGCGTCTCTTCTTTGCAAAAAGATTTGAAGGGAACGGGAAACTTGGAAAATGACACCTTTAAACAAGTTTGCCAAACCTGAACTATCATTTTTAACCTTGGTAATCCAAATATAAATTCCAACCATTAAAGCAATTGCCAAAATAGCATATGCTGAATTCATTTTGAACATCAACCAAAAACACAATAATCCACCCAACAAAGAGATATACCATTTTGATCTGAAAGTTGGTCTATACGAAGGGTCTGCGGCGAAATGCTCAAAGAATGAAATCATACAGATGGCCCCATAAGTCACCATGAAAAACATGGAAATAATCTCTGCAACAGCGTTAATATCTCCCAAGGTTAAGAATGCAAAAGCGATCAAACAGGTAATAATAGTTGCGTTAATTGGTTCACTATCTGATTTTCTGGCCTTATTTAATACCTGATTGGCTTTTACTCCTGGGAAAACTCGATCATTTCCCAAAGCTTGTAAGGTTCTTGGTGCAATCATAATCGAACCCAAAGCCGAAGAAATTGCAGCAGCGGCCAATCCAATTGGAATAATGTGAGGCCAAATAGCAATTCGACTCATGATTAAGGTTTCTTCATTTGCTAAATCCTCTGGAGACGCGGAATAGAATAGTTTTAAGGCAACTAGAACATAAATAATGATTCCTACAACTGTTGCCCACAAAGTTCCTTTTGGAATCGAAATTCGAGGTTCTTTCAAATCTCCCGACAATCCTAATCCGGCAGCAATTCCAGTAAAGGCCGGGAAAATAATGGCAAAAACATAAAAGAAAGAATCGGTTGGTTTTCCTTTGTCGGCGATTGTTTCTGTAATGCTTCCTGCTGGCTCAGAATATCCAGATCCCATGAAGAACATGGCTAATGATATGGCAAGAAAAGCGACTACAAAATAGAGGGCTTTTACACCCATGTTTGCTCCTCTTGTAAGAATCAAGACCGTAAGCATTGCCATTAGAGAAAAGGTAATGGTACTCTTATAGATTTCTAAACCATAGGTCTCCATGATCCAAATTCTGTAGGGTTCTAATGCTTCTCCAAAGGCGATGATATAAAAGGCGATACTAATCGCTTGAGCAAGATATAGTGCAATACCAATAGATCCACCAATATTGATACCGAAGGATCTGGATATAATATAATAAGCTCCACCACCTTCCACTTTTTGGTTGGTTGCAATTTCGGCAACAGCCATCGCTGTAGGTATGGTAACCAAATGTCCAATCAGAATGATTAGCAATGTTCCTAGAAGCCCAACATGACCAAGAGCATAACCAAATTTCAGGAATAAAATCGCACCTAAAATGGTACTGACTGCGGTCATGAAAACCGGCAGTGTACCCATTGTTTTATTGTTATTTATGGTTTGGTTTGCCATCGAGTGGAAGCGAAAATATGAAATTTAATGGTTTTTTGGGATTTTCGGAAGACAGATTTCAGATTTTCAGACTATAGAAACGATGGTTTAGCTCATCGCGTCTAAAATCAAATTCCCTGCTTCTTCGATCTCTTCTTTTGATATGGTTAAAGGTGGGGAAAGTCTAAAACTATTGGGGTGTGAGAGAAACCAGAATGTGAGTACACCCTTTTCAAGACACTTTTCTACGACTTGAGCGACTTTTGCTTCGCTTTCCATGTCGATGGCATACATCATTCCAATTCTTCTGATCTCTTTGACCGAGGGTGATTTTTGCAGAATATTTTCAAGTAAAGTGGCTTTTTCTTCAACTTCTTGGTAATCGAATTCCTTCAAGACTTCCAGAAATGCTGCTGCTGCGGCACAGTTTACGGGGTGACCACCAAACGTGGTGATATGACCTAACATGGGATTTTTACTTAGCTCTTGAATATTTTCTTTTGAACTGATGAATGCTCCAATACTCATTCCCCCTCCGAGTGCTTTTCCCAGTGTTAAAACATCTGGTGTGATACCAAAATGCTCAAAGGCAAAATTCTTACCTGTTCTGCCTAATCCACATTGAATCTCATCGAATACAAGCAATGTTCCGGTTTGATCGCACTTTCTTCGGAGTGCCTCGATATAGTCTTGGGAAGGTGCTCGAACTCCTGCGTCTCCTTGTATAGTCTCAAGAAATACTCCTGCCGTATGAGTGGTGATTTTATTTAGATCTAGTAAATTATTCAGTTCGATGAATTTGGTTCCGGGCATCATCGGTCGGAAAGCGGACTTTTTTGTTTCGTTATGGGAGATGGACATGGAACCAATCGTATTTCCATGGTAACTTCCTTTATGGGAAATGATCTCATATCTACCTGTAACTTTACGAACTAGTTTTATTGCCGCTTCATTGGCCTCCGTTCCTGAATTGACCACATAAACTGAGTTGAGATGATCTGGTAATATCTTGCCTAAGTTTTCGGCTAGTTTTAATTGAGAATCCTGAATAAATTCTCCGTAAACCATTACATGCAGATGTTTGTCAAGTTGATCTTGAATAGCTTGAATAACTTTCGGATGTCGGTGTCCAATATTTGAAACCGCCACTCCTGAAATCATGTCGAAATAGCGTTTTCCACTTTTATCAAAAAGAAAAACACCCTTCGCCTTGTCAATGTCAAGGAGAAAAGGGTGTTCGTTCGTTTGTCCTAAATGGGATTTAAAATATGCTATTCTATTTTTGTCCACCTGGTCCTGGTCCTTTTCTTTGCTTTAATTTTTCTAAGAGTACTTTCTTGAATTTAACTTCTGCTCTCACGTATTTAGCAATCTTTTTTGGTGGAAGAAAATCCATTAACTCATCCATGAATTTCTCCTTTTCTGCCAATTTATCTTTTTCAAGCTGAATCATGTCTTCCAATGCCTTTTTTATTTCTTTGTCAGACTTGGATTCAATATCTCTCATGGATTTTTTAAGTTCCTTTCCTTTCTTTCGAAGCTCTTTAGTGTCCTCTTCCATTTTGTGGTATTTAGGCCAGAACTTTTCAGCTTCTTTTTCAGTAAATCCAACTTCTTGAGTAATAAAAGCAATCTTCTGTTGCTTAATCATTTCTCTTTTGTTTCCTTTCTTATCACCTTCTTGTCCGAAAGTGAAAGCAAATGTCAATAGTGCGGTTAATAAAAAAAGATTTCTCATAATTAATAATTTTAAAATTCTACAATTCGTCTAATAATTCTTCCTCGAGTTCCTCGTATTCTTCAAGGATATAAGTTTCAACTTCTGAAGTTGGGACATTGGAAATATTCACTTCTTCTTCAAAAACCTCTTCATTGTCAGCTAGCAATTCAATGATTTCTTCTGAAGAAAACTCAGCTAGATTTTCCTCAACATATTCATAATAGTATACACTTGAATCCACAGTTTCTTCTTGTTTTTCCTCAACGACAGGAGCTTCTTGTTTTTTGCTACCACTGAAGTCGATGTTTTTAACTGCAAAGAAAACCAAGGCTACAGCTGCTGCTACTCCAATGGTATAATACAGATACTTCATGTTAAATTCCATCGGAGGTTTTTCCTCACCAGTATTCATTTCTTTCACTGGTGCAGGTTTTTTCTTCTTTTCTTCAGGAGTTACTTGATCAAGCATCTTCTTTTGAAAAGAATCAAAATAATCCGACGGAACTACAGGTCGTTCTGTCTTTTTAAAATTGGATAATATGTCGTCTTTTTCTTCTTCCATTTGTTCTTTAGACATGATAGAACCAAAAAGGTTTAAATGATTTTCATTAATTCTTTAATTTTTTTCACTGCATGGTGATAGGAAGCCTTTAAAGCTCCCTCTGAAGTCCCCAGTAATTCGGAGATTTCAGAATATTTTTTATCCTCAAAATATTTTAAGGTAAAAACCACTTGTTGCTTTTCCGGAAGCAATTCAACCGCTCTCATGAGTTTTTGTTCAATTAAATGACCCGGAATCGAATAACTCGAGCTCATGGCTGATTCTTCAAATAATACAGGGTCGAGATCTGTTGTTCTTCTCGTTGCTGCGGAATTTAGGAAGTTTAAGGTTTCATTCCGGGCAATTCGAAACACCCAGGTATACAAAGCAGAATCGTTTCTGAAATTTTCAATATTCTGATACACCTTTAAAAAGGTGTTCTGCATGATATCATTTGTATCATCATGGTTTTTGATTTGCCTTCTAATTTGCCAATAAATCGGCTCCTGGAACTTTTCCATAAGAAGACGAAATCCTTCTTTTTTCGTATCCTCTTTGAGGATCATTTCAAGAATTTGAGAATCTGTTGTTAGACTCATTTTATTTTCTAGCAATTACTTTTTTACAAGCGTCAACGATGTTTTCTGAGTCAAGTCCGTATTTTACCAACAATTCTGCCGGTTTTCCACTTTCTCCGAAACTATCGTTTACGGCAATAAACTCTTGTGGTGTAGGTTTATTTCTGGAAAGTAATCCTGAAACTGATTCTCCTAGTCCGCCAAGGATCATGTGCTCCTCAGCCGTAACAACGCAACCTGTTTTTCCAACAGATTTAAGAATCGCTTCTTCGTCCAATGGTTTAATTGTATGAATATTTAATACTTCAGCTTGTACACCTTGGTCTCTTAATTTTTGAGCAGCTAAAACCGACTCCCAAACAAGATGCCCCGTACAAACGATGGTCACATCATTTCCTTCGTGTATTAGATTTGCTTTTCCAATCTCAAAGTTTTGATCAGCAGGGGTGAAAATAGGCATTTTAGGTCTTCCAAATCTTAAGTAAACTGGACCTTCATGCTTTGCCGCGGCAATTGTGGCTGCCTTAGTTTGATTGTAATCAGCGGTACAAATTACGGTCATGTTTGGAAGCATTTTCATCAATCCAATATCTTCTAAGATTTGGTGTGTAGCCCCATCTTCTCCAAGCGTTAGACCTGAATGCGAAGCAGCAATCTTCACATTCTTATTCGAATATGCAATGGATTGTCTGATTTGATCATATACTCTACCTGTTGCAAAATTGGCAAAAGTTCCCGCAAATGGAATCTTTCCAGCATTCGCCATTCCTGCAGCTACCCCCATCATATTGGCCTCTGCAATTCCAGCTTGAAAGAACCTTTCTGGGAATTCATCCTGAAATGCATTCATTTTAAGAGATCCTGTGAGGTCAGCACAGAGACCAACCACATCTTCATTGGATTGCGCAATTTCTAATAGACCGGCTCCAAATCCAGATCTTGTATCTTTGTGATCAGTAACTTCGAAATCTAACATAATTATAACTTTAAGGTTTTATTTCCACCGGAATAGATCGTAAAAGTCTTTTCCGTTGTATAAATCGTTTCTTTAAAATGAGTTTGTCTGTAGACAATCTTATAATTCCCCGGTTGAAGATCGAAATAGCCTTTCATTTTTTGGTGGATATTGCAAACCCACTCTTGCTGACCATTTCTTAAAACAAATATTTGACCTGAAACAGGCTTTACGCAGGAGTAAATAAATCTTCCAGGAGATTTAATTTCTATGAAATTAGTTGTACTCTGAGCCACCTGAACATTATCCATGTAGATTCTCGGAAGTGTAAGGATTTCGAGATCATAATTTCCTGTAATGTATTTTTCTTCAGTATAGAAATTTTGAACATTAAGTGTCTTCATTTTTCCTTTATGCCGCACAATGGCCTGAATTCGATGATCAGGCTTTTCCCCGATAATATTCAATTTAATCCATCCCTGAGGAGCATCAACTTTAATGTGGTTATGAATTCCGGGAGTAAGGCTAACATTTTTCTTTTCGACTGGTGGAATTGTATTTACAAATACATCGTATTTTAAGACAGGGTCCATGGTCAAAGTATCCGGATTACCATGTCGATTGATGGTATGGAAAAAAGTATACTTCAAATCTTTTGTTCCTGCTTTGTAGCAGAATACGGTTACATCTGTTTCTTCTGGTTTCTTTTCTGTATTCAATAGATCGATCTCTACAGAAGTATTATTCAGCGCTTCTTCAACAACTAAATTCAGCACATTTGCAAAAGACTGCTCGTTTCTAACATCATGAAATTCTCCAATACAGTCGAAATGATTCAGGTATTTAAGATCAATTCCTAGTCCTACTACAAAGGGTTTTACATTAATTCCTTTTGCTCTCAAAGCCATGGCTATTCGGCAAGGATCCTTACCGCATGCTTCTACGCCATCTGTAATCAACACAATTACATTTCGGGATTCTTTATTTGGGAAATCACCAGCTGCCGCTTCAAGTGATAGGGCAATGGGAGTTGTTCCCTTTGCTTTCACGTTTTTAATTGTAGCTTTAGCCAGGTCATGGTTGTCTGGTCCAAAAGGCACCTCTAATTTAGTGTCATTGCAATCCTGAAAAGTCGCTGTAACTGGTGACTGATGACCATATATTCGAAGTCCTATTTCTAAATTTGGAATTCCTCTCAGACTATCAACCGTTGAAGCCAGCAATCTTTTTGCTACTTCGAGTCGCGTACTTCCTTCCCATTTTCCATTCATACTATTTGAAGCATCAAATATGAATAGGATTCGTGTTAGGTTTTTCTGAGCGGTTCCCAATTGAACCGAACCTAAAAGAAGGAATAATA
>JAUICI010000165.1 GCA_030427935.1 Bacteroidia bacterium
TTCTAAACGCCATTAGAAATAAAATTCTCAATAGATTATTTGCTTGTATCAAACAGAATAGAAAATATCAAATTAATTTGCCTTTGTCATAGAAATCGGGACCGAACTAACCGGTAAAGTCCGGATTACAAATTCGAACTAACAAAAATGGACGATAGAATATATCCATCGTCCATCATCATTAAGTCTTACTCTAAATTCAACACTCTAAAATCTAAATTTGACGTGAATTAGTGTTGTATCACGATTCGCTTACTTGCAGCGGAATTATTGGTCTTAATTTTTACGATGTAAATTCCGTTTTCAAGATTGGATACCGGAATTGTTCTTTCGTTTTCTTTTTCCATTCCGTAATCATAAGATTGTACAATGGCTCCAGTTAATGAAACAATTTCAATTTGTTCGATTGTGCTCTTAGACGCGATATTAATTTGATCATTAGCTGGATTTGGCGCGATGGTCCAATTGAACTCTTCCAATTCATCAAGAGAAGCGAAATTATTATGAACAAGATCATATCTTTGGTTCTCCAAGACTCCGTGCATAAGGTCTACCTGTCCTTGAGTAAAGCTATTCTGACAAGTTTCAGCAGAATAATCCATATAGTTTTCAATCATGTCTGGAAGATCAACACCTTGGATATTATCGACACAGGTATTTTTATTCGGGTTGCAATCTTGTTGTGACTGGTCATCGGCATTTGGTGTATCATCAATACCATCTTGCTCGTTGCAGTCTCCATCACCCCAGATATGTCTAAGTCCCAAATAGTGTCCAACTTCGTGTGTTGCCGTTCTTCCTCTTACATCAATGGCTCCTTGTCCTAGGTCCAATGCATTCGGATTATTACTTCCGAAAGCTTGAAATTGAATCACCACACCGTCACTTAATCCCGGATTTGAACCTGGAGGCCAGTTAGGTAAATTTGATGGAGGTGTTGCATATCCCAACAATGCCGGAATACCAAAAAGCGACATGTCGCACACCCAAATATTTAAATATCTATTTTGATCCCATGGATCGTGTCCTCCGTTTGCTGTACTCTTAACATTTTCCAAATCACTGAAATCACCTGTAATGATGCCAATTGATCCAAAAGATGTTGTTGAAGTCTGAGTTCTTGTAATTCCTGTTGTTGGGTTTCCAAATTCATCCACTTGCGCAAGGATAAACTGGATTTGTGGACTTCCTTTTACAATGTCAAAATCAGAACGCATATTTACCGTATCCGCATTGATTCGATTGTAGTCCTCGTTCAAAACCTGAATTTGATTGTAAATAACTGAATCCGGAATATTTTGAGCTGATGTATTGTATACAACATGCACCACCACAGGAATTGTATAAATCGGATTCCAGGTTTTCTGTTGAATATGATTCTTCGCCTGGTTAAATACTGTGTTGACATCTTGAATATAACCGGGTGTTAAATTTTCTTGATATTGAATCGCTTGAGGAGTTCTACAACGCTCATGATTTTGAGAAATTGAAGTTCCTGCTGCAAACAATAAAGCAACTAGTAGAATTTTTTTCATGGTTTTCAATTTTTAATAAGCGACGTGAAAGTATTCTTTTTTAAATAAGTACAAGTGGAATTAATGATGAATGGATATTTCTGTTTACGAGTGGTTTGGTGGTGGAGGGGTGGAGGAGTAGAGGGGTGGAGAGGTAGAGTGGTGGAGGGGTAGTTCTGTTGGTGACAAGAACGTGGTCGTTTGCAAGCGATTTGGGAGTGAAAGGATTCGCATTGAGGCAAGGGTGCAATAGCCGGAAACCCAAGAATCAAATAAACAAGTATTCAATGCGATTCTAGTTTTCCACCTCTCCAACATTTTACCATTCACTCAAAACCCTTCGACTCAACTTCGACATTTATTCCGCTTTGCTACATAAATGCTCAGTTGGCTCAGGGACCGGCTGTCTGGATGATGTAATAGCCGCAATCAAAAGAATCAATAAAAAAAACAAGTATTCAATGCGGCTAGATTCAACCCTCTTAGAATGTTTTTGGCCTGTTGCTCTTGCTCTAATCTCTTGCTTTTAGAAACTCCACTTCAATCTCCAAAATATCCCATTCCCAATATTGTCGAATTTGTCTCCGGGAATTTCTTGGAAGAATACTTGGGCAATTAAATCCAAGTCTAAGTTTTGTTTCAGGCTAAAAGTAAGAGTAGGGAAAATGGTGTACTGATTGATTTCAAAACTGTAAATCATACTTAAGGCTCCTGCGAATATGGGGCTAAACTGGTAGCTTAAGGAGGTCATGATATTGTGCTTGGCGGGCATCAGGTTTTTGGCGTCTGGGATCGTGGCCACCTGAATTAGAGAAGGATTTACTGGGTGGTTGACACCAGTGGAATTATACAAATAAGTTCCCATTAAATAGACTCCAACAGGCCAGGAATAATCGAGAGTGGCAGAAGCACTTAATTGACCCAACGTATCAAATTTATAGGGTTGAAAATAAGTCATTTCTCCTTTGAAACCGACTGTTTTTATACTTCCAGCCCATCCAAACCCAAAGGCTATATCTTGTTTGAATTTTCCTGCCAAAAACTGGAAATCGTAGCTGGCTTTATTGAATAAATATTTCAATGCAAATACATCATCCGCCCAACGTCCGGTGAATTTATAGGCGAAGTCAAAAGAGGACATATAATTCGGAAAGAACTTCAGTCGAATAGCATCAGCGCCTTCTCTTTCTTCATAATCGAAGTCATAAATATTGTAGGAATTGAAAATATCATTGGGATTCCAAGTTGTGTTGATTCCCCAATTGATTCTTTGACGACCAATTCGGATTTGAAATTTCTGACCGGAATAATCATAATACAATCGATCCACGATAGTGGAGAAAACGAAGGCCACACTATCTAATAAAATGGCCTTGTCATCATTCGAAATCCAGAGAAACTCAAAAGGGGCTACTCCATCGTATTGGGTGGTCAAATCTCCATAGCCCGGTATAAAATTTACCGAACCACCAAAATGCACACGATTCCGAATTTGCAAAGTGAAATCTCCTCCTTTTGGAATATAAAACTTCATATTGAGTCGATTGTGAATCAGATTATCCACATTAATCGATTTGAGGTCGGCGAAACTTAAGGTTTGCATGAATTTCAGATAGCCTTTAAACTGAAACCATTCAAATTTTTCTTTCGCTTGTTCAGGTGCAGGAATTGCGGTTGAATCGGCTATCTGAGTTGAGTCCTCCTGGGCATTTCCAAGGGAAACAAATCCAAATAAAATGAGTGGTATGAGGATTTTAGCGAACTTCATCCTTGATGATCTTTCCGTCTTCTAAATACACAATTCTTTTAGCTCGATCCATTACCCTTTGATCGTGTGTGGCGAAAATGAAAGTCATGTTTTCTTCCTGATTCAATCTGTACATCATATCCAACAAATCGGCAGTCGATTTAGAGTCCAAATTTGCAGTCGGTTCATCCGCCAGAATATAGGCCGGTTTTGCTGCGAGAGCGCGGACTACAGCTACTCTTTGTTGCTGGCCTCCGGATAATTCTCCAGGTTTATTCTTCTCTTTTCCTTCCAATCCGACTTCGTGGAGTAATTTGTAAACTCTTTCTTTTCTTTCTGCAGCTGGAATACCTTGCAAAAGCATGATAAATTCAGCGTTTTCATAAGCGGTTAATACCGGAATCAAATTATAAGCTTGAAAAACAAAACCAATATGATCTTGTCTGAATTTGGTCATTTGCGACTTCTTCAGCAAAGAAATGTCTTGTCCATCAAGGGTAACCTGGCCACTGGTGATTTCATCCAAACCACCGATCATGTTTAACAAGGTTGTTTTTCCAGAACCCGAAGGCCCAACCAAAGCCGTAAACTCACCTTCTTCCACATGAAAATTCACTTGGTCAAGAGCTTTAACAGCAAGCTCACCTTCTCCAAATGTTTTACAAAGGTCTTTTGTTTCTATTACTTTTTTCATATCTAAAAATTGTCTAAAATCTAAAATCTAAAGTCTAAAATCTGATATCTGTCATCTAAAATCTAACATCTAATACCCATCCCCATCAAACCGATCGAATCGCTTTTATAGGATTCATTCGAGTTGCAATCCTTGCGGGGTATAAAGCCCCAATTATGGAAGCAATAAAAATGAGGAAAGCGTAAATAAAATAATATTGAGTTGGCAATTGAAAGTAAATTACACTTTCCATTCCATAAGCCTCCATTCCTTGTGAAAATCCAGATAAATCCATCCCATTACTTCCGAAATAACTGATCAGTAAATATCCGAAAACCATGCCTAGTGGTCCGCCGATTATGCCGTAGATAACTGACTCAATAGCAATCATGGTTCGAATTTTAGATTTGGTCATTCCGATTGCCAATAAAACGCCAATTTCTCTTTTCCTTTCCAGAATGGACATTACCAACGTATTGATCACTCCAAACAATAAGGCGAGAATAATGATGATCATGAAAATATACATCATCATGTCCATGCTTTCAATGGAATAAGCCATTTCTGGAAATCTCTGAATATAGCTTTGAACTAGGTTTTCTGGACTTGAGTCGGCTATTTCTGAGGTCGTTTCATTGAGTAATTGATCGTCTTTGAGTCCAACTACAATTTCATGAATAAGTCCATCTTGACCTGCCAATTTCCATGCTTTTTCTTTCGGGATATAGACCGTCGTTTCATCATATTTGGAATCCCCTGATTTGAAAATACCACATACCTTGAATTTTTTCGACATCAAGGTAGAGTCTGGTTTCACAAATTGGATGATCATACTGGAGCCGATACTTAATTTAAGCTCATCAGCGAGTTTGTAGCCAATGGCGACCGGATATTTGTATTCCGATTCTAAAAAGGTGCCTTCAGTGAATTTTGTGTACACCAACAATACATCGGATTCCTTTTTGGGTTCAACTCCAAGTAATGTAATGCCTTTCTGACCTCTGGCAGAACTTGCAAAAGCGTCTACCATGAAACGGTCGGTATAGGCTTTTACATTTTCGTTTTGTTCCAAGGATTGAATCAATTCTTCATGATTTTGAATCGTGTTGGAAATGTCTGGCTCAAAATCATGTGTTTTCGAATGGATTTGAATTTTTCCGATATGGGTGTTCAGTCGATTATTCACAAACTGGTCCATCATTCCATTCATGAAACCCATGGCAAAAAGGGAGCCAAGAACACCTAAAGCGATGGCAAAAATTACCACGAACGATCTTAAAGGGTTTCTCCAGATATTTCTCCAGGATATTTTAAATGTAGCCTTCATAAATTAATTTTTTCGCATGGCGTCCAAAGGCTTCAATCTTAAAACCTTTACAACTAAATACAGTGATAAAACAAGTGAAATAATCAAAATGGTAATTGAGTTTGCGATGAAAACGTCGCTAAATAAGCCTGTTCCGATAACGGGGTCAACTCCTTTGTAAGCGGCCGTTTCAGCTGCTTCTCCAGTCATCTCAATCGGGTTTCTGTTCAAGTAAAACAAAACCGGGAAAACCGCCAGGTTACCGAGAAGGATACCGGCAATTGCCAGAATGATAACTTCCAGCACCGTCACAAACATTAAAGCCGTTTTCTTCATTCCAATCGAAACTAATACACCGAACTCAAAAAGCCGTTCATTGTATAGCATGACCATGGTTCCAAACATTCCAAATCCAACGATCATATAGAGAATCGCTGCGATTACTAATCCCGAATTGGTACTTAGGTCGAAACCTTCTGAAAGTTCAGGACTTACTTCTTTCCAAGTTCTCACTACCAATCCTTTGTCGTCTATTTTAGCTTGAACATCTTGTTTGACTCTCTCTAGTTCGGCTGGGTTCTCGATATTTATCAAAAGGCTTGTCACCCGACCTTCAGCTGCATAGAAATATTGGGAATTGGAAAGTGACATGTAAATCATGTTCGACATAGCACCTGTGGGCATGTCTAAAACACTTTTGATTCGATAAATCCCAGCGGCTTGAAAACCTTGATAACCCTGGCTAAAGACGATTAAGGAATCGCCGATGTCCACTTGGTAGAATTTGGCCATGTTTTCAGTAATCATGATGTCTTTATCATCATCAGAAATCAATTCACCTTTTTCTAGTCTTTTTTCAAGATCCATTTCTTCAACATCAATGGAGGGAGTGATTCCCATGACGGCGGTTCCTTTCGATTTGATTCCGATAGAGGCGAGGGCTCCATTCATGATTCTTGGATAGACACCTCTGACTCCTTTAATATCACGGATATCATCCACAGGAATTCGGTCAAGTTCAATAGAATAATCCAATGTAGGTTCATTAACAAATCCCGTATCTGTGATCTGAATATAGCCCACATATCCTGCTACTGCGGTTTCAACATTATTATTGAAAGTCCACATCTGCATTTGTCTGATGAAGAGAACGAAAAAGAGGGAGATGATAATTGAACCCATCGTGATGAAGGCCCTTCTTTTATTTCTCCAAATATTTCGCCAGGCGAGTTTTATGAATTGTCCTTTCATGCTTTTAAGGCTTTACTTTGGTCATGTATTGCGTTGTGAAATAATACTCTGGAATCTCCACATCAAATTGCAAAGTTTCGTAAGTCATCACGGTTTTTTGATTGGGTTTATCTGCCGGAAGAATTTCCATTACAGTCGCTATTTCTTTTCCTCCCATGTTTTTTACTTTGGAAGCATTCATGGTATTCACCAATTCCATGTCTTCATCATAAGATTTTTGCTTCATGATATTGTAGAGTTTTTTGTCGACCCAGATCTCAATTTTCCCCCAAACTACTTCAGCACTTTCTTTCGGAGTAAGCTGAATTTTATAGCAGTCACGACCATCCACACTTTCCGATCCAAGTAATTTATGGGAGAAATCATTCACCATGGAAGTTCTTCTGACTAAGTCGTCATTACTCATGTCGGTTCCCATCCAGGACTGACTCATCATGGAAGGCGGCATTTTAATATTGCGCTCAACCGAAGGCAAATAGTACCAGATTTCTTTTTTTCTTTTCAAGTAAGTGGTTCCTTTGTCTCGGGCAGGACTCATGATATACATCAAAGAATAATCATCTCCTTTGGACCAAGCTTTCATGGTCATGTCACGCGTATATCGTGGGCGAACAATGCTGATTTTCATGGTCGCAATCGAACTATTTCCTTTGAGTCGATTTTCAGCCTTTTGAACCAAATCTTTTACGTTTACAGATTGAGGTTCACCAAGCTTACTCGGTTTGTTTAGTAGGATAAAACTTAAGCTGATAACAGCAAAAAGTAGTATGAACCCTATTCCTTTTAGTTTCATGCTTTATTGATTTTATAACGTTGATATATTTTCTTTTTCATTTTTTCCAGCGGATAATCCTCATGTGAAACGATGGTTAAAATTGCAGTGCCTTGCAAAAGCGTAGATAAAAACCAGGCTTCCGTTTCAGGATCTTCAAAGCCAATTTTTTCTAGGAGAGGGGTGTATAATTGAATCCCTTCTTCCGCTTTTTCGTGCACAAATTCCTCCACGATGGGCATTTCATTGACATCCAAACTAAAACTCATCATCATTTTTACAAATCCGATTTGATGCTCAATCATCATGAAAAATTGATCCAGCGCATTTTCGATCGTGACACCTTCTTGAACGATTTCATCTTTCATGCTACGAAAACCTTCGATAACTCCTTTGAGTACCTCTTCTTTCGAGTCGTAATAATTGTAAATCAGTCCTTTGGATATACCCGCTCTTTTAGCAATCTCCGCCACAGAAGTGTTTTTATACCCCTTTTCAGAAAACAACTGTAATGCAGAGTGCGTAATTCGCTGAATCGTATTTTGGCGCATGGCCTCAAATTGTTCGTCGCTTCGTGGTGCCATTTTCTTTTTAATTGACTGAACGGTCAGTCAAAAGTATAAAAACTTTTTTAGTTGCACAACTTCAAAACATTAAATCAATTTAAAATCTGACGAAAATCAGTATCTTTCTGCCATGTTTTTAATTCTAATCATAGTAGGCCCCATCTATTTTTTAGCCGGATTACTTTTGTTTAAGTATCCGCCGAAAAAAATCAATAGTTTATATGGTT
>JAUICI010000166.1 GCA_030427935.1 Bacteroidia bacterium
GAATAAGTGAATTATTGGCTCCAGAATATTGTATTTCATTTTTAGTTGAATCTATTCTAATTAAGGCGATATCCATTCCGTCCTTTACCTCCTCTTCCGACTTTTCAAAAGTTTGAACTACCAATTCTCTCACTTTATCTAAAATGGCTCCTGTATCGCGCAATTCAAATTCGTTTACTGCTCTGAAAAGTGAATTGGAACAAACAACTGACACCATAGCACCCGGAACTCCATGTCCGGTGCAGTCTGCCGCAGCCACGTAGGTATAGTTCCCAATTTGTTCTGTCCAATAAAAATCTCCAGCTACAATATCCTTCGGACGATAATAGACGCAGTTTTCTTTGATTTGCTGATCTATTAATTTTTGAGGTGGTAAAATAGCGGTTTGTAATCGACTGGCATAGGTAATGGAATCGATAAACTCTTGGTTCTTCTCTTCAATAATTTCCTTCTGCTCATTAATCTTTTCTTTGTCCTTTTTGACCCGATTTTTATGTCTGATTTGAAGTGCTAGCAAAGAAAGTACAAGAATCCCAGACAAACCAGCTCCCATTAGCATCCAATTTTTTGTTGCTGATTCTGATGCAATAACTTCATTTTCCTTTTCTAAGATGACTTTTTCCTGACTCAATAATTCCATTTTACTCTCTTGAATCTGTCTTTCTTGCTTCGCTTTTAACCTTTCAGACCGAATGTTTTCTTGAAGGAGATTTATTGACAATAATCGTTTGCTATTCTCTTGAGTGAGCTTTTCAATATCTTCACTTAAGCTTTCATTGACCATTGCCTGAGCATCCAAATACTTCTCACTTTCTTCGTATAATTGCTTCAATTTATCATTGACTTCCAAGGAAAATTCTAATCGCGTATATAGTTTGTGGTAATCCAAAGATTCTTTACAATCGTTTTTCTTTGCACTTAAGTTGGCTAAGGCTTTATAGTTTGCATTGGCTGTTTTGTTATCATCTGATTCAATCGCGTACTGTAAACTTTGATCGTAGCAAATTTGAGCAGAGTCCAATTTATCAATCGTATAATAGACATTACCAAGATTGTGTAGCGTAACTCCCTGAGCCCTTTTATCTCCCAATCCTTTTTTCAACTCCAAGGATTTCTTGTAATTCGATATGGCTTTTTGATTCTCACTTTGAGCAAATCGGATATTCCCTTTATTGTTGTACATCTTTGCCAAAAGCTCCTTATTGTCGAACTCAATCGCCGCTTTCTCCAATCTTTCAATGGTATAAAGTCCATTTTCATAATCTTTAGATCTTGCCTGATTGATGGACAAATTGTTCAGTGTTTTGTACAATTCTTTTTTATCCGCCATTTTCTCTTCAATCGTCATCAACTCCTTCAAAACGGACTCTTCCCGATCAAGATTTAGATGATTTTTTTCTATGATAGCGATTTGATTGAGCATTCTTGCTGATGAGGCAACATCTTCCAATTCATCAAAAATCTCTTTGGCTTTCATAATGTTCTCAATCGCTTTTGCACGAATATTCATGCGATCATAAGAAACACCGATATTATTGTAGACCGTCGCTTTTGCATTCTTGTTATTATCGATATCACACATTACCAAAGCTTCTTGAAACAAATCAATTGCGGCTTCATAATCTCCTTTATTGAAATTTTCCATTCCAATTTGATTCATGTTTTTGACCACCGCAGATACATCGTTATTCTTTAAGTTTTTCTCCAAATCTTTGGTATGCTGCTGAATATTTTCATCTGATTTCTTATTGGAAATAGTTGTGTCTGGATTTTTCTTTGTGACTTCCAAAGCTTTACCAACATCTGCAATGGTAGGTGTATTATTTTCAGGCCAAACCCGTTTTGAATAGAGATTCATTTTCTTTCTCATATTCAAATTGTGCACTTCAAAGATGATGGCTTTTGAGGTTTCTGAGAATGCTAATGTTCCTTTAAATAGAAACTTATATTTTCTTCCTTTTTGCAAAATATTAAAGCCAAATTGAATTCGATCACCAATGATTTCATAAGTGGAAGCCTCTACTTCTTTGCTTCCTACCACAAAAACTTTGGCAAAGGTTTCCATATACCTTGGCTTTTCAGGAACAATTTTCGCAATCACATCGCCATTTGCATAAAATCGGATCACTACATTTTGTCCAAAACGAGATTGTCCTTCTCTCATTTTTCCAAAATAAATCCCTTCAACATCCTTCATTGTATGCTGTCCGAAGCCTACGGAAAAGAAAATCAAACAGAAAGCAAAGCCAAACAAACCTCTCATATTCAATAATTTTGATGTGTTTTCAGAAGGCTAAAATAAGTGCATTTTAAAGAAAAGGCAAAAGTTGGATCAGGGGCATTTGAAAATAGTTTAGACTAAAACCGAACTCCCATGACGCAAACATCATCCAATTGCTCGAGATCACCTTTCCAAGTTTCAAAAAATTCATCTAGTCTTTTTTCTTGTTCCGTCATCGACAATTCTTGAATGGAAACAATCAAGTTTTTAAAATTCTTGGATTTCAGTTTCTTACCAGACTCTCGTTTTGCGACACCTCCAAATTGATCGGCATATCCATCCGAAAATATATAAATCGTATCTCCTTTGGTTACTTGTAGTTCTTTTAAATTAAAAGGCTTTGAATCGGCAAATCTTCCAATTGGTTGTTTATCTCCTTTGATTTCCTCTACCTCATAACTTTCCTTTCTTACGAGCCAAAGAGGATTATTTGCTCCAGAAAATGCAATGGTATAGGCATCTTTAGCCGACTTTTTTACAGAAAGCAAAGAAATATCCATCCCATCTTTCACTTCATTGCTCGACTTCTCAAATTCTGAAACCACTATATCTCTTGTCTTATTTAGGATATCAGAAGGACGATCTAATCCATGTTCGCGTACAGCTCGATTTAAACCATTATTGCAGACAACAGAAACCATTGCCCCAGGAACACCATGTCCAGTACAATCAGCTACAGCAAATAATGTTTGCTCCCCAGTTGTTTCCAACCAATAGAAGTCTCCGGCAACTATATCTTTGGGTTTATATAGAACAAAGGAATCCGGTAAATGCTCTTTTATCAATTGATCAGAAGGAAGTATGGCGGCCTGGATTCGTTTTGCATAATTAATGGAGTCGAGAACTTCTTTGTTCTTTGCTTCCAAGTGATCATAAGCTTGATCCACCTCTTTTTTCTGAGTTTCAATAATTTTATTCTGTTTTTGCGAGGCATAGAAGCGATTCGCAACAAATATGGCGAAGAGAATGATGAGACCTAGACCGACAACCAAGCTGTATTTGGTAAGTCTTTCGTTTTCCAGTTTAGCTTCCTGAACTTCTTCCTTTTGTCGAAGCAGATTGTTCTCATTTTCTATTTTTTCAGCTTGATATTTTGTTCTTGTCTCGGCTATTGCCTTGGCTTTGGCATTCTCAAAAAGGGAGTCAGACAATTCCTGATAAAGCTCTAAATACATGGCTTGTTCTTTATATTCTCCCAGGCCCTTACAAGCGACAGCCAGCGAACTAAAGGTCTCGGCTTTTACCTCGATGTCATCAAATCCATCTTCAAGTAGAATCAACTCTTTTAGGATCTTTTTACTTTTATCATACTCTCCTAAGGCATTGTAGATGGTTGCCAAATTTTTCTTACAGATTACAACCGCATAATCCGCCCCTGCTTCCATGAAAATAGGAATTGCCTTCTCGAATACTTCAAGGTTTTCTTTGGCATTATTCACCAAGGAAGCAGAATCTCTGCGAGAATTGATAATATTTACTTTGGTTTGATAGTAGCCAAAATCATTGCCTTGCTCCTTAAAATAATTGGCGGCTAAAGTCCAATAACGAATAGCCGTTCGAACCTCTTTCATTTCATTATAATTGGCACCCAAATTATTATGGATCATAGCTAAAGTCTCATAGTCCTTATTTTTTGTTGCCAAGTCCACGCCTTCAAATAAAAATTTTATGGCTTCATCATAAGACCGATAATAGTAATAGGTTTCAGCAAGATTGATGATCAGGGTCACATGCCTCTCATAATCAGGATTCTTTTCATAATGCTCCAAAGCTTCAAAATACAATTTCAAGCCATTTTCATAATCATTTTGAATGTTGATGTAGGTGTAACCTAAAAGATGTTGACCCCTTGCTTTTAAATGCGGAAATGCAAAAGTTTCAGCTGATTCAATAGCATGGTTAAGTGTTTTCACTCCCTTTTCAATTTCATCATGAAAAAACACATACTCTCGACCCAACTCAATCTCAGTTTGGATCATTTTCTCTTTTTGATCGGTCTCCTTATAATAGGAAATCTGCTCCTTCAGAGAATCGATTTGACCATAAATGAAATTACCGCATAGAACTAGCACTAACGTAGTTAGTATTTGATATAGCGCCTTTCTGAATTGCATGAAGGAAAATTAGGAATATTTTTAATGCTTTCATAATAATATCTATATTTAGAAGCAATCCTAATTATAAAAAATATTTAAACATGAAAGGAACCATTGTGACCACACCGGCATCGAATTGCTTAGGTACCATGACAGACAAAAATGGAAAAACAGTTGACTATTCAGCGGGCTATATTACTGACATCAACAAAGGAGATGTATTTGAATATGTTGCCGTTGCGCAAGTAGTTGGAGGCAAGGATAAAACGATTAATATTTTACACAAGAGACTTCCAAAGTAAAAAATGAAAGCGCTTGAAAAGGCGCTTTTTTTTATGTCTTAAATAAAGAAAAAGTTTTTATACTAAAGCTCAGTCCTATAACCTCACTCCAATAACGCAAACATCGTCTAACTGCTCTAAATCTCCCATCCAGTTTTCAAAGAAGTTTTCAAGTTTTTCTCTTTGTTCGTGAATCGGTAGATCTTTAACGGAGATCAATAAATTTTTAAAGTTTTTCGACTTCAATTTTTTACCTGCTGGCTTTTTTGGTTCACCACCAAACTGATCAGCAAATCCATCTGAAAACACATAAATTGTATCTCCTTTTGCCAATTTCACTTTTTTGCTTGTAAAAGGTTTGTGATGAGCAAATTTACCAATGGGTTGCTTATCTGCTTTAATCTCTTCTACCTCATATTCATCCTTTCGAATAATCCAAAGCGGATTGTTTGCACCGGCGAAAGAAACGTTGAATTCCTCTTGTGATTCCATGGATTTCTCAATATTCACTAAGGCAATGTCCATTCCGTCTTTCACTTCATCTTCTGACTTTCCAAATTCTTTGATAACAATCTCTCTAGTTTTATCCAAAATATCAGCAGGATCTGTCAAACCATGCTCTCTAACAGAACGATTCAAACCATTATTACAAACGACCGAAACCATTGCACCTGGAACTCCATGTCCTGTGCAGTCGGCTACTGCAAATAGCACGCCCATATCTTTCGTTTCACTTTCTCCGAGACCAATATCCTGGATAGGTTCGAGCCAGTAAAAATCACCTGCAACGATATCTTTTGGTCTATAAAAGACGAAGCTATCCGGAAGGTATTTTTCAATCATGGATTTTGAAGGAAGAATTGCTGCTTGTATTCTTTTGGCATAATTAATTGAATCTAGAATCTCATTGTTCTTAGCTTCTAATATGGTAAAAGCTGTATCTACCTGCGTCTTCTGTTCTTGAATGATTTTCTTTTGTTTTTGGGACGCCATGAATCGATTCATCACAAAAAGCGCAAAAAGCACGATCAATCCAAGGCCAACAACAAGGCCATAGCGTGTAAGCTTTTCATTTTCTAGCTTGGCTTCTTGAATTTCTTCTTTTTGTTTTAAGAGATTGTTTTCATTTTCGATTTTTTCAGCTTGGTATTTGGTTCTTGTTTCTGCAATAGCTTTAGTTTTGGCTATATTAAACAAGGTGTCATACATGCCAACATACTTCTTTAATTATTCAGCTTCTTTTTCTGCATTTCCTAATCCAGAGTAGGATGTCGCCATGGAACTATATACCTCAGACAGAATCAATAAATCCTGAATATCATCTTTATATGAAAGTAAGTCTACTAGTATTTCATTCGCTTTCGAATATTCTCCAATATTATTGTAGACACTAGCTAAATTCTTCATGGAAGCAAACATGCTGTAGTAATCACCTTCATTTTTAAAAATAGGAATGGCTTTTTCATAAATCTGAATGAAGTTTGCTCTATTTTCTTTGGTCAGATCTTCAAAATCTTTTGCGCCGATAATGTTGACTTGCACTTGATAATAACTTAGCTCATCTCCAATTTCTTCATAATATTTTGAGGCTTTTTGCCAATAGACTGATGCCGTTCGCGTATCCATTAAAGCTTGATAGTTGGCCCCTAAATTATTCTGAAACTCAGCGATTAGTCGAGCATCATTATTTTCCTCAGCCATTTCTAATCCTTGGAATAAAAACTTAATCGCTTCTTCGTAGGAGCTGTAATTGTAATAGGCATTGGCAAGATTCATGAGCAAGGTCGACTTGTGTTCATAATCTTCATTCTGATCATAGAATTCGAGAGCTTTAAAGTAATTTTTTAAGCCTTTTTCATAATCATTATTGAAATTGATATAGGTATACCCTAAAAAATGATGAATTCTAGCTTTTGTGAAATCATCTTTGTAGGAATCTGCCCGTTGAAGCACCTCATTCGCGTATTGAATACCTCCATCCAAATCGTCCGTAAAAAAAAGTAAATGTCGAGATAAAGCAACCTCTGACTTCAGCATGTTTTGAATGTCATTATTATTCTTGTAATAAGATATTTTTTGACGAAGTGAATCCTCTTGCCCATTAAGAGGAGACGGAAAAGAGATGAAAATAATGATATTGAATACTATGAGTAGGGCTAGCTTAATTCGCATAAAGGAAAGTTAAAAATATTTTTATTGGTTTCATAATAATCTTTATATTTAATGCTACTGTAAATCATAAAAACAATTAAACATGAAAGGAACAATCGTAACCCTTCCCGACTGTGAAAACAGATACATAGGGACACTTAAAGATTTAGAAACTGGAGATACCGAATCATTCCAAGCGGGAAATTTTGAAAAGCTTGCTGTTGGAGACAAATTTAGATATCGAAGCATTACTCAAGTAATGGATGATGGACGAGACAAAAGCATCAACATTTTGAAAAAGAGACTACCAAAGTAAAAAAATGAAAGCGCTTGAAAAGGCGCTTTTTTTATTTACCAATAAGGGATACCTCTCCTGTTTCTTTATCAATCTTTACCGAAAACTTGTATTTGGGATCAACACATTCATTGGTACACATGTGCCAAACCACATTAAATGAAATCAAATAATAGGCATCTGTGGAAGCCTCGTCTCGAATAACCAATTCGGAATACAGATGATGGTAGGTCCCGATCACCCCCAAATAAATCAAAGTTTTAACCAACCCTTTCCAGTTGGGTTTTTCCTTCAGGAGTTTATCCGTTATGAAACCGATTGACGTGGTATGTCCGCCAATCCCCGTAGCATTTTCATAACTAAGCTTTAGGTATTCTGGGTTTTGATAGAAACGCCAGACATTTTTAAAATTTGCTGAGTTGGTGTCCAACTGGAACAGATTCAGTTTATTGATTTTACCTATACCTTCAATTTTCGGTGCATGAATCAATTGAAGATTCGTCATTTTAGCATTACTTGGAATGGTGTCTCCCATAAAGTAGATTCCTCCAAAATCTTTTAACTCCTTCTGCACATAATACTTGATCCGGTCATGATCTACATTCATGTAGGTTGGATCACTTTTGGACACTTTTTGGGCGGCAAGATTACTCAGAAAAAATAGAACTATCGAAAAAGTGAATACTCTCATGATTTGTTTTTTACTAAGATGCGAAATAACGGGGGAATTCATAAAAAGAAAAAAAGGGAAATAAAAAAAGCCCGACACTATGTGTCGAGCTTTCGGTTGTGGGCGATACTGGATTCGAACCAGTGACCCCCTGCTTGTAAGGCACAGAGAGAATACTCCCCTAGCCTTTTACACTCGGACATCTCCGGATTCACCCATGTGGATTTGCACGTGATTTGCACTTGTGATGCTGGATTAAACATAGCATACAAGATAAGAAA
>JAUICI010000167.1 GCA_030427935.1 Bacteroidia bacterium
GTGGCATCAGGATCCATGTAGATTCGGTCTTTTTCCACCATGATTTTGTACATGTGTTCGTGCCCCATGATGACCGTATCCAGGACTTTGTATTGATTAAAGACCGAATGATCCTGGCGAAGTACAGCCATCCGCTTGCCGGGTTCGATACTTACCTGCCCACGTGTAGGAGATATATCACCAGAAAGCATTTTTAGAAAAGTAGACTTCCCGGCTCCATTTGCTCCAATCACTCCATAGCAGTTTCCATGAAGAAATTTAATATTGACTTCATCAAATAGAACGCGTTTACCAAATTGAAGTGATAGATTGTTTACACTAAGCATCGTTGTTTTGTTTTTTTAGTTTATAGAATACACTGTAATAGCCTCCGATAAAAGCTAAAGACAATAATGCATTCATTATTAGAAAATTATTAAAGTTGGGCATGGCCGAATAGGCGTATGCTCTAAATATGATATCGAGAACGACATAGGAGACGTACATCCCAAAACCATTGAAATTTAATCGAAACATGAGTATTATTCCGATCAATCCGACCAAATGAATAAAAAGCAGTGACATGTGATTTCGACTGTAATTTTCATTGTCGATCTTTCGGTATTCGATCTGATCATTTAAAGTTTTTCGTTCAATTTCTTCTTGTTCGGAATCTCCTTCAATTCCGTCTAGTTTTTCCTGTGCATCTTCGAAATACTCTTCCTTGAAATAATCTTCACTCGTGATATAAGTCATTTCCGAATATATCGTGAAAAACAGGTAAACGGCCGACAAAGCACATAATACATACAGAAGAACTGGTCTAGATCTTTTCATTAAAACTTGTATTGATTCAAGAATTCAACCGTAGCCTTCATCTTTGGGTGTAAATATTCATCTTCCTCGGTAAAGGAGACTTGCGCTCGGTAGGCTGAAACAAATTCCTCAATTACAGGAGAACTCTTTTTTGGTCGTCTAAACTCAAGTGCTTGAGCTGAATTCATTAATTCTACGGCTAATATTTTTTCCAAATTGTTTACAATCTGATAGCATTTTGTTGCGGCGTTTGCGCCCATCGAAACATGATCTTCTTGCCCATTTGAAGACTCTATTGAATCTACGGAAGCTGGACTAGCTAATTGTTTATTCTGACTCACAATCGAAGCTGCAGCATACTGTGGAATCATGAATCCTGAATTTATTCCTGGATTGGCCACTAAGAACGCAGGTAAACCTCTTTGTCCGCCTATCATTTGATAGGTTCTTCTCTCTGAAATATTTCCTAATTCCGCTAAAGCAATTCCTAATAAATCCAATGCAACAGCCAAAGGTTGCCCATGGAAATTCCCAGCGCTTACCACTAAATCTTCATCTGGAAAAATGGTCGGATTATCCGTCACTGCATTAATCTCATTCTCAAAGATATCTTTTGCATATTCAATGGCATCCTTTGATGCTCCGTGAACTTGAGGGACACATCTAAAGGAATATGGATCCTGAACATGCTTCTTCTCTCCTTCCAAAATTTCAGATCCTTGAAGCATTTTTCGAATATTTTTAGCAGTTTGAATTTGCCCTTTTTGATTTCGAATTTCATTCACTTCCTTTGTGAATGGTGAAAGATGGCCTTCGAATGCATCGATCGATAGTGCTGCAATTAAGTCAGCTAATTTAGAAAGCTTTTGAGCTTTTATCAAAATCCACGATCCATAAGCACTCATGAATTGAGTTCCATTCAACAAAGCCAAACCTTCTTTCGCTTGAAGAACAATAGGTTCCAAACCTAGCTGCGCGTTCAATGAAGATGAATCCAATTGTTTTCCTTCATGATTTACTTTTCCTTCAGAAATCAAGGGCAAGGACATGTGGGCCAAAGGAGCTAAATCACCTGAAGCACCTAAACTTCCTTGCTGATATACAACTGGGGTGATTTCATTATTGTAAAAATAAAGAAGTCGTTCAATCGTCTCTTTCTGAACTCCGGAGTGACCAAAAGACAAACCCTTTGCTTTCAAGAAAAGCATGATTTTGACTATCTCAGTTGGCACTTCATCTCCCATTCCGCATGCATGAGACATCACTAAATTCTTCTGTAACTTCTCTAATTCATTGTTTGGAATAATGGTGTTACAAAGCGAACCAAATCCTGTGTTGATTCCATAAATAACGCGATCTCCTTTCTCAAGAACTTGATCCAAATAATTTCTGCAATTCATCACTTTATCTTCAGATTCAGTTGAAAGCTCAACCTTTACTTTAGAGTCCATGATCCGAGAAAGTTCATCAATCGTAATTCTTTTATCCGAAATTTTATATGTATTCATTCTTATTTCAATAAGTTTTTGATCCCTTCTAAATCAACCTCCACCTGTTCTCCAGAATCCATGTTTTTCAACTGATATTTACCAGCTGCTATTTCGTTTGCACCAACAAGAGCTACATATTTAACACCTCTCTTATCAGCATAATTAAATTGTTTTTTCATTTTGGCACTTTCAGGATAAACTTCTACATGAAAACCATCTTTTCTTAATTGAGTAGCCAACTCAAAACAGTGATCTAATTCTTCTTCTCCAAAATTCACAAACATGACATCTAAGTCCGTTTTCAAACTTTCTGGGAATAGCTCAAGTTCTTCCAAAACATCATAAATTCGATCCGCTCCAAATGAAATTCCAACTCCACTCAAGTCTTTCAGTCCAAAAAGCCCAGTTAAGTCATCATATCTTCCACCTCCACATATACTTCCAATCGAAACGTTATTTGCCTTGACTTCGAAAATGGCACCGGTATAGTAATTCAGACCTCTGGCCAGAGTCACATCCAATTCCAACTTGGCCGACTCCAAACCGACTTGATTAATTTTTGATAGAATGAACTCCATTTCTTCAATACCCTTCTGCCCTTCTTCTGAATCCTTCAGCAATTCTTTAAGAGAAGTTAATTTGGATTCATTGGAACCTGAGAACGAGAATAGAGGATCGATTGTAGTGATATCTTGAGAGGTAAACCCTTTAGATTCCAACTCTTTAACTACCCCCTCTTTACCAATTTTATCAAGCTTATCGATGGCAACGGTTAAATCAACAATCTGATCTTCTTTTCCAATCAATTGCGCAATTCCGGTTAGAATCTTTCGGTTATTGATTTTGATTGTGAAATCTGGAATATTCAAACTAGATAAGACCTCATCAAAAATCTGAACAAACTCAACTTCATAGATCAAAGAATCACTTCCGACGACATCCGCATCACATTGGTAAAATTCTTGATACCGACCTTTTTGTGGACGGTCTCCCCGCCACACTGGTTGAACTTGGAATCTCTTGAAAGGAAATGCAATCTCATTTTGGTGCTGGACAACAAATCTAGCAAAGGGAACCGTCAGGTCATATCTCATAGCTCTTTCGGAGAGAGAGGATACAAACTTATTTAGGTTCTTTGAAGATGCAGCACCCAGATCAACCTTTTTAAATACTTTCTCTCCCTGATTCATCACCTTGAAGATCAAATTATCCCCTTCTTCACCGTATTTCCCCATTAAAGTCGAGGTCTTCTCCATAGATGGAGTTTCAATCTGCTGATAACCAAATTTTTGAAACACCGATTTGATAGTGTCAAAAATGTAATTTCGTTTCAGCATATCCTGTGGAAGAATATCTCTGGTACCTTTAAGATTTGTTACTTTTTCCGCCATAAGTCGATTGAAATATCCGGCAAAATTAAGATTAAAAGCCTATTTTTCATAATTCGCCCGATGGAATAAGAAAATTTTAGACCAAAGGCTTCGAAATCCTCAATAAATATGTAATTTAACAGATTAGACGCACCATTCAGACTATGGAAAAATACATCAACATACTCATATTTGATCAAAATCATAATGACCTGGAAAGATTGTACTCCATTTTAAGAGGAAGAGGTCATAATATTTTTAAAACAGATCATGTTGCTGATTTCATTGAAAAATTTGAAAAGTACGAGATTGGAATTGTAATTGTAAATCTTGAATCTCCCGAATTAGAGGGTTTTGATTTAACCGACTTTTTAAATGTTCAACTTCAAAACAAGCAAACATTCCTTCTAGTTTTAGCCGATGATGTTGAAACCGTAAACATGGTCAAAGGCTATAATCTGGGTGCTGTAGATTATTTGAAAAAACCTTTTAATGATAAGTTAGTTAAAACCAAAATTGAGGTTTTCAAAAAACTCTATTTCAAAGAGAAAAGGATTATTCAACTTTTAGAGAATATTCTTCCTAAGAAAACCTTAGAAGAATTTTATAAAAAGGGGATCTCTAGCCCGAAAAAGATAGATGACGGTTCAATATTGTTTACCGATTATTTCTCGAAGTATGATGAGATTGTAGAAATGTTTCATCTAGAGAAAATTAAAACGATTGGAGATGCCTATATGGCGGTTGGGGGTGTTACAGAATCAGAACCCAACCCTGCAATCAGAACAGCCTTAGCGGCGATCCGGATTCGGGATGTCATGGAAACTGAAATCCAAACGTCTAAAGCTTTTAATCGTGAATTTTGGGAGGTGCGCATCGGTATGCACACGGGTGAATTAATTGCTGGTGTAATTGGTAAACACAAATTCACCTTTGATGTTTGGGGTCATTCGGTTAATGTAGCATCGAGATGCGAAAAGAATAGTGAGCCTCAAAAAATCACCGTCTCCAAACATGTTTACGAGGAATTGAAAGATTATTTCGAATTCACCGAAAGAGGTTCTATTGACGTTAAAAATATTGGAACCCTTGAACTTTACTTTCTGGAAGGGATCAAAGAGGAATTCTCACTTTACAGAGAAGGAAAAATTGCAAATCAAAAATTAAGAGAAGTCTGTGGACTGCCGATTATGGATTTTAACGGGGCAAAAGTGAGTATAATCAATACACTGAAATCAGAGCTTCCGAATAAACTAATTTACCACAATGTTCATCATACAATAAATGTGGAGAAAGCTGCCATGCGATTGGCCAACTTAGAGGGTATTGATGAAGAAGGGACGATTTTACTTCGAACTGCAGTACTTTTCCATGATAGCGGTTTCATTTATCAATATGAAAATAACGAAGAATTTGGTGCCAAACTTGCAGAACAAACACTACCTTATTACGGTTATACAGCTGAACATATTGAGATCATTAAAAAAATCATTTTGGCAACGGGTTCAAAAAACCAACCCCAGTCAAAATTGGAAATGATCATGTGCGATGCAGATCACGATTATCTTGGTCGCCCAGACTACAACAAAATCGCCAAAGACTTGAGGGAGGAATTGAAGAAAAATGGTAAAACTTTTACTGATTATGAGTGGTACAACTATCAATTGAACTACCTCAAAAACAAACATAAATATTACACCATTACTGCTTATAATTTGAGGCAAAGTGGAAAAGAAAATAAGATTCTTGAAATTGAAAAAACTTTGAAAAATTTAACCTAAAAGCTAATTTTAGCGTTTGAATAGAAAAAGAATTATGAAGAACCTTTTGATTTTAGTTGCTTTCTCACTTTTTATTATCTCTTGTAATAAACTAACAGATAAGAATATCCGTGGAAATTGGGAAATCGAAAGGTATTATTACAATAATGCGGATAGTACAGCCAACTTCCCTTCTTATTTTGCATTCAATGAAAATGGGGAGTCAGTTTACTTTGAGGATTATGGTAATTCCCTTGGTATTTTGAACTTCAACTATTCTTTAGACGAAAAAAATCAGACCCTTACTTTCCTAAATTTCTATGGTGACACCTCTGGTTTCGTCCCTGTTACTTTTAATATTGAGAAGAATAACAAGAGAATGACCTTAACTTATACTTCAGGAAATTTCAGTTTAGTTTACGAATTGAAGCAGGTTATTCTTGACTACTAACAATCTAACTATTCCAAATCTGATAGGCTTTTTCAGCCTGATGTATCAGCATTTGATATCCATTCTGAATTGAGGCACCTTGAGCTTCAGCTAGTTCCAAAAACTTTGTTTTTTCCGGATTATAGATCAAATCATAAACATGCTGTTTCTCACTAAGTAAATCGAAAGGAAAATCAGGACATTGATCGACGTTTGGACTTGTCCCCAAAGGAGTGGTGTTTACTATCAAACCCATGGTATTTACCATATGATCATTTATATCCGTATAGGAATATTCTCGATCTCCATTAGGATTTCTTGAGATAAAAAAACAGTCAATCCCCAAACCTTCTAATGAATAAGCTACAGCTTTCGAGGCTCCACCGGTTCCCAGAATTAAGGCTCGGTGACAATCACCTCTTAAAAATGGTTTTATCGATTGATGAAAGCCAAAAGCATCCGTATTATGACCAATGAGCCTCCCATCTTCTTCGAATTTGATGGTATTTACCGCTCCAATTTGTTCTGCTTCTGATGCCAACTCATCTAAAAATGGGATAATCTCCTCTTTGTAAGGTATGGTTACATTCAAACCATTAATCTCGTTTGCAGCGATTAACATGGGAAAATCCTGGATAGAGGCAATCTCGAAATTCTCATATGTTTCTCTGGAATCTGATTGCTCGAATTTATTCGTAAAATATCTTTGCGAAAACGAATGCCCCAAGGACTTACCAATTAGTCCATATACCTTATTTTTTCTTTTCAAGAAGCTGTGGTAAAGATTCAAGAATAAGGATTAGACCAATTCCAACAAACATTAAAGACAAGGCCAATAAGAACATCGAATCACCTGGATAATCTCCTGGCAAAACATTTTCCTGAATAAAAGGTACTTGCTCTCCTTTGGAGTCCAATCTGTATTTGATCGTTTCTTTCCATGGCCAAATTTTATTGAGAGATCCAATCAGAAAACCAGTCAACACAGCAAATGTAATCTCCTTAAATCGCTTGAAAAGGAAATCGAGCAGTCTTGAAAAAGCGAGAAGTCCGACCAAACAACCTAGGGCAAATATCCCAAGAATGATAAAGTCTTTATCGTGTACCGCATTCAAAACGGCATAATAGGAACCGAGAAGTAATAGAATAAAACTTCCCGAAATACCAGGTAAAATCATGGCGCAAATGGCAATCATCCCTGAGATAAAGAAAAAGGCTTTATTTCCAATTTGAGCTTCTGAGCTTATCGTGGTTATCCAAAAAGCTACAGCTGTTCCGATAACAAGTCCGCCAATTGTTTTGGCATCCCAATTTTTTATCTGTTTTCCTACAAAATAGACCGAAGCTATGATCAATCCAAAGAAAAATGACCAAACTGCTACAGGCTGATTCTCCAGAAGGTATTTGATTAACTTGGTTAGAGTAAATATGGATAAAAATATCCCGCTAAAAACTGCTAAAAGAAAATTTCCATTAATGCTTTTCCATGCCGCTTTCAGCCCTTCTTTTCGAAGAGTTTTTAGGGTGTTCAAACTAATTGACTTAATAGAAGCTATCAGTTCTTCATATATACCCGATATAAAGGCGATTGTACCACCTGAAACTCCTGGAACAACATCTGCTGCTCCCATTCCCATTCCTTTGAAAACAAGAATTAGGTAATCCAAAAAATTTCTAGTCATTGAAATATTGTTTAGAAGTTATTGTTGACGAAGCTTTTCTTCAACATCATCTGGAAGAAACTCAAAGAAGGTATCTCCTCTTAGTCCTAGTCTTAAACATTCTAAAGGAATCATTTCATTTGGTGCAATATTACCTAGGTTGACATTTGCCCCAAACAATCGGATAAACCAAACTTGTTGATTTTTCTTCGGTGCTTCCCATAAAATATCTTCCGGTTTAACTTTGGCAATGATTTTATTAATCAACAGGGTATGCGCAGTACCATTCGGTCTAAAAATTCCAACAGTTCCACTCTCTCTACCTTCCGCAATTACTTTCCAAGACCCTGCCTCCAATTCGGTACTCATCATTTTAATCCATTTATTCGGACTAATCAAAATCCCTTCTTCCTTGGAACCAACCTCAGACATCACGGTTCTATCCTTTGCCAAATCTGCGATAATTTCACATTTTTCATCATGAGGTAAGACAATCGAACCATCTGAAACCTCGCAGAGGTCCAAATCATATTTGTCAATAAGCT
>JAUICI010000168.1 GCA_030427935.1 Bacteroidia bacterium
GGCCATGACGGACTTTGGTCCCATGTTGCGCAATCTTCGATTGGCCTTGTTTGGCGCTGCCGCGCAAATAGGCATCTTCGCAGTGCTTTTTTCTGCGGTGCTGATCGGGTTTACTATAGAGGAAGCAGGCGCCTTGGGAATTATCGGGGGAGCTGATGGACCTACAGCGATTTATACCGCTATTAAGCTGGCACCACACTTGCTCGGACCGATTGCGATAGCTGCGTATTCTTATATGGCATTGGTTCCGGTTATTATTCCATTTGTCGTTTGCTCTGCCAAATGAAACACAGAATTGAAATAAAAAGTTTGGAAGAAGTCCAGATGTCTGCTTCTCAATTTCTTAGTTTGATTATGGCATCAAATGAAAAGAAAATTGCTTTTTCAGGTGAAATGGGAGTTGGGAAAACCACTTTCATTAATCAGCTACTTAAATTGATGGGGGTCAATGATGAAGGCTCTTCGCCAACATTTTCCATTGTTGATGAACATATTTCAAATGAATACGGAAAGATCAACCATTTCGACTTTTATCGAATTGAATCCGATGAAGAAGTTTATGATATTGGTATAGAAGAATACCTTGAAGATGACTCTTATTGTTTTATGGAATGGCCTGAAAAAGTTGAAAACGTTTTGACTAATCAATGCTTATGGGTAAATTTGTGTGAATCGGATGGAATTCGAACACTAGAATTTGACTTATGATCACAGACCCGGAAACGCTCAAAGCACTTCTCAGAGAATCATCTTTACTTCCTCAGGAAGAAGTATTGGAAATCAGAAAAAAGCAAGGATCTCTTAAAATTGGTATTCCTAAAGAAATTTCTTTTCAAGAACATAGAGTTCCACTTTCACCGGAAGCAGTTTCTTTATTAGTATCAAATGGAAATGAAGTATTGATAGAAACGGGCTCTGGACTAAAAGCTTCTTATTCTGATAATGATTACAGTGAGGCTGGTGCTCAAATAGCCTATTCTCCTGAGGATATTTTTAAATGTGATCTGATTTTAAAAGTAGCCCCTCCTTCAGAAGAAGAAATTGATTATATGCCCGGGAACCAAACATTGATTTCTGCTTTGCAAATTTCAGTACATCCCAAAGCATCTCTTCAAAAACTAATGAAGAAAAAAATCACGGCTATCGCGTGGGATTATATTCGGGATGAGCATGGGATTTTCACAGTAGTTCGTGCAATGGGTGAAATTGCAGGAAACACGTCAATCTTGGTCGCAGCTGAAATCATGAATGACTACCAACATGGAAAAGGCCTAATGTTAGGCGGTGTTGCAGGTGTACAACCAACCGAAGTTGTGATTTTAGGATCTGGAACTGTTGGTGAATTTGCTGCTCGATCCGCACTAGGTTTAGGGGCTTCCGTTAAAATTTTCGATAACTCCATTACCAAATTAAGAAGAGTTCAAAATAATCTAGGTCAAAGAGTTTACACTTCGGTGATTCAACCAAAACTACTGTCCAAAGCTTTGTTAAGAGCAGACGTAGTAATTGGAGCCATCCGAGCCCCCTTAGGTCGCACGCCATGTATTGTTTCAGAAGACATGATTTCTGAAATGAAAGAGGGTGCTGTAATTGTAGATATCAGTATTGACCAAGGTGGTTGCTTTGAAACTTCTAAAGTTACGAATCATGATAATCCAACTTTTGTAAAACACGGGGTTATCCATTATTGTGTTCCCAATATCGCTTCCCGTGTCAGTCGAACTGCAACTCTTGCTTTGAGCAATATTTTCTCACCGATGCTGATTAAGATTTCAGATATGGGTGGTTGCAATGATGTTATTAAAACGGACCCAGGTATGCGATCTGGAGTCTATGTTTACAAAGGGACACTAACCTCTGAAATACTTGGAAAGGTATTCGATCTTCCTTACAAAGACATTGAATTATTATTAGCTGCAATTTAGATTAAATGAAAGGTAAAATTGGGCGTAGGGTAAAGTATTACCTGATTGGATTAGGAATGGGATTGGTTTTAACTTTTTTCATTTTTGGAAATCGAGGTTGTTCTTGGTTACCTGAAAACAGAGTGAAAGAACAAATTGAAACTGGCGTTTTAGTTAGAACGGATTCCATGAAATGTGTTTTGGACTGCAATGATATTTCTGACGACTTTATTTTTGAATTGATCAAAGAAGGAGAAGTCTTGTTTTCTGAAAGTGAGACAAAATCTGACCCAAAAATATACGTGATTGAATACAAAAATGTAAAACTTCATTTTTCGATGGATGAAGACTCCTTATCTTCAATTGTAGATATGAATGGAGACAAAAATTGCGACTGTCATGGACAAGCTGTAAAACCCGTGAAAATGACAGATCAAATGATCAAAGCATTTTTGAATCAAAGAGATTATGTAATTGATTCCAAAACGAATTGTTTGAGAGAATGTCTAAGTGCAAAAAGAAAAGACATCTTCAAATTTTTAGATCGTGCGAAAGCTGTTGAAAGTGACCTGAAAAGGGACAATACGAATCCAACTTTTGACTTTGTTTCGGGAGATACGATAATAACTGTGGAGCACGGTGTAAGAAAAAATCGGTTTATTCGAATTGAATTTCCAGAGATGGAAAAGTGCGATTGTCAAAACTAATAGCTATGATGCCAAACCCCGCGTCCTTTTGTTCCGACAAACAGATATTTGCCATCCCTTGAAGTTTGAATAGCCCTAATTATGGCATTCGGTAATCCTTTTCCAAATTTTCTCCAAGCATCCATCTTTTCCAAATCCAAAAAGTATAATCCTTCATTTGTACCTACAAAGAGTCTATTCCTTTTAGGATCTACAAAACTTGCGTAGCGATCAACGTAGGCATTTGGCAAATCCCAGGTAATATTTTCACAGTTTTTACCTGAACTACAATTGTATCGTTTTGAGAGATCAACTCTATAAACCATTTCAGAACCAAATTCTTCTTCTGAATCGATATGACCTGGAGAGCCTTTTACAATAAAGATTTCTTCTTCTTTCAAGGGGTTGAATTCCACTCCTCCGATCCAAGTATTAATAGGCATTTCAATTTCTTGCCAATAATTTTGAATGGAATCAATATTTGAACTTAAAGTCGAATCATTTTTAAATAGTCTGTGCTCAATTGGCCCATTGTCACTCACTAGCAAATAAGCATATAAAGTTCCCGGCTTGTTTGGGTTTACAAACATATCGTACAAATTATACTTTTTCAATCCATGAGATTGATGGAAATCCGAGATAATATGATAATCTGAAAAACCTCGATTTGTCGACATAACTACATCAAACCCTTCTTGCAAACCATCTTGATAGCCTCTTTTATAGTTGAAATAAAAAACCTTCGGATTTCCAGTATTTTGAATAAAACTCATACTCCAACCTGAAGTTTTGAAACCACTAAAATTGGATAAATTCACAAATGTCTTTCCCGAATCTTTGGAAGCGAAAATTCCTCCAACTCCATGCTGATTTGACAAATACACATACCGACTATCATCATGTGCTACAAGTGAATTAAGTCCATCACCTGGTGTTATGTGCCTCCATACACTGTCACTCGAATAAACTAAACTTCCATCATGAAATACGCCAATCGCTATTGGAAATCCAGTATGACCAACTCCCATACCCATCACTTCAGCAATCCCAACTCCTTCAGACCAATTCTCCCAAGTTTCGCCTAAATCATTTGACCTATAAACGCCTCCATGCGTAAAAATGTAAAGTTCATCATCTCTTGTAGGGTGAAATGTGATTCCTTCAATATCTACATGATATTTTCCAGGTATTGATTTAAAAGTCTTTCCTCCATCAACTGACTTTTGGAGTGTGATTCCATAACCAGCGAAAATTATACTGTCATTTTTTGGTGAAACAGCTAATGAAAGTCCTAGTCCAAAAACTGCTAGCATGCGATCATTCAATATGGACATTTCACCTTGAAGATTCGACTTCACGAGATAATCCGGCTTTCGATCGTATTGTGCGATATAATAAAAATCATCTGATTTCCCTCGAACTACTTCAAACTTAAGGTGATTCATACCCATGTCGTCAAAAGAATAAGGTACTTTTTGAAATCGATTCTTATCGAAGCTCATATATTTTATAAACCATTGGTTTGTTACCTTATCTTTTCCCGATACAAGCAACCCATCACCAAACTGCTCCACATCCGAAAGCTCTGTTTCGAAAAGAATATTTTTCCATCGAGGATTATCGTTTGAAATATCCTTTGTAAAAAACAAACCTCTGGAAGTTGCTACATAACAGGAATTATCTTCGGTCAAAATGACTTTAAAAATCCACATGTGCGCATCAGATTCAAAATCTTTAAAATCTCCTATCTTTTTCCAGGAATTGCCAAAATCGAAAGTGAGCATGATTCCGCCTTTGGTTCCAATCTTACCACCATTTTTGGTTGGCTCTGTGATAGAAATAGCTGCGATAATGTTTGGATCATTTGGATGAAAAGCAAACCAAGCGCACTGACTGCTCTCCCAATTATCAGAACCTGAATTAAACCAAGACTTCCCCTGATCATTTGAAAGAAACAATCCACCCAAAATAGAATTGGATCCACAGTAATTGATTGCTTTCGGATGGATATTGAAATACTTAATTGGCCCCACTCCAGTTAAACCATACTCATCTTCATTTCCTGGATATTTTATGGGTCCAACTTCTTCCCATTTCACCTTATCAGCCAAGGTTTTTAAGCTTTTAGCGAAATTTTTATTATCCCGAATTTGAGCTTGGCTTAAGATTGGAATTATTAGTATAAGGATTAAATATTTCAAACGAGCTTTCTTCTTTTTCTTTCTTTTATAATTAGACTTAATTCTCTGGAAGTTTGTCCTGCAATTGAAGTGTTTTCCTCTGCTCTTCTAATCAAATACGGCAGAACCTCTTTAACCGGACCATAAGGAACATACTTAGCTACATTGAATCCATTTTTACTCAAATTGAAGGAAATATGATCACTCATCCCAAGTAACTGAGCAAAATATACTTTTGGATTATCACGCTTCACACCTTTATCATCCAACAATTGAGCCAAATACAAACTACTTTTTTCATTGTGTGTTCCAGCACAGAGCGAAACCGATTCTAAATTATCAATTAAAAACTCCAAAGCAGAATCATATGCTTTATCACAAGATGCTTTATCGGGATGAATGGGGTCAGGATATCCTTTTTCTTTTGCAAGATGTCTTTCCTCTTCCATGTAAGCCCCTCGAACCAACTTCACAGCATAATGGTAACCAGATTCTTTTGCTGATTTGACCGCTAGTTTTAGATGATCAAGTCTATCCACACGATACATTTGAACCGTGTTGTAAATAATAGCTTGCTCTTTATTGTATTTAGCCATCATTGCAGTAGCCATTCTATCAATTGTATCTTGAATACAAAAATCCTCTGCATCAATAAACAAAGGAACTTTATGCTCATAAGCAGATTTGCAGATTTCTTCAACTCTTCTAGAAACCTCTTGAAACTCACGTTTATCTTCTTCAGAAACGGGAGAACCTGGTTTATTAAATTTCTCTAAGTTGGCAAAACGACCCACTCCGGTAATCTTAAATACCGAAAAAGGAATTGATTCATTTTCTGAAGCTTTGACTACGGTTGAGATAATTTCATCCTTAGTGTTTTCTAAATCTTCTGTATTATTCTTTCCTTCAACTGAATAATCCAGAATAGTACCAATTCTATATTTCCAAAGGTCAGCAATAGTTCCTTTGCACTCTTCTTTGGTTTCTCCCCCGCAAAACTGTTTGAAAATGGTTTTCTTAACGATTCCTTTCAGTGGAAACCTAATCTTCAAAGCAATATTCGTTGCCCATTTACCGAACTTCACCATACGTGGACTTGAAACCATTTTAAATAGTCTGTATGCCCTTTTCAAATCCGCATTTGATTTAGATTCAAATGCGACTTCTGTATTTTCAAATGAAATCATCTCTTCTTATTTCCTTATCCCTAATCCAATAGGTCTTCATCCACAATATTTGGAATAGTTACTTTCAATTTTGGCTCGGCTTCCATGGCTCGTTCAATTGCAAAAATGGCCTCATCGTTTCTTGCCCAGCTCCTTCTGGAAATTCCATTATTCACGTCCCAGAACAACATGGACTTTAATCTTCTTGAAGCATCATCTGACCCATCTAGTAGCATACCAAAGCCACCATTTATGACTTCTCCCCATCCTACTCCTCCTCCATTGTGGATTGATACCCAGGTAGCTCCTCGAAAACTATCACCAATCACATTTTGAATTGCCATATCAGCAGTAAAAGCTGAACCATCATAAATATTGGAAGTTTCTCTAAAGGGTGAATCTGTACCAGATACATCATGATGATCTCTTCCTAAAACGACAGGACCGATTTCCCCATTTCCAATTGCTTTATTGAATGCCTCCGCAATTTTAATTCTTCCTTCCGCATCAGCGTATAGAATTCTAGCCTGAGATCCAACAACAAGCTTATTTTCTTGAGCACCTTTAATCCACTGAATATTATCTTTCATTTGCTGAACGATTTCATCGGGTGAAGTCAAAATCATCTCTTCCAAAACTTCGCAAGCTATTTGATCCGTCTTAGCCAAATCCTCTTCCTTCCCGGTTGCACAAACCCATCTAAATGGTCCAAATCCATAATCAAAACACATAGGCCCCATAATATCCTGAACATAGGATGGATATCTAAAGTTTTTTCCAGATTCATCTAAAATGTCAGCTCCTGCTCGAGAGGCTTCTAATAAAAACGCATTTCCATAATCAAAAAAGTAAGTCCCTTTGGCTGTATGCTGATTTATGGCATTCGCTTGTCTGACCAAAGATTCTTGTACTTTCTTTTTAAAGGTTTCTGGATCGTTTGCCATTAGTTCATTTGATTCTTCATAAGATAATCCAACTGGATAATAACCTCCAGCCCAAGGATTATGCAATGAAGTTTGATCTGAACCTAAATCAATATAAATTCCTTCCTCCAGAAATTTCTCCCAAACATCTACTACATTTCCCACATAAGCTAAGGAAACTATCGATTTCGACGCTTTGGCTTCTCCAACCTTAGTGCATAACAGATCTAAATCTTCAATCACTTCATCAACCCATCCTTGCTCATGTCTTTTATATGCTGCTTTTGGGTTTACTTCTGCTGTAACTGAAACACAGCCTGCAATATTTCCAGCTTTAGGTTGCGCTCCTGACATTCCACCAAGCCCTGAAGTCACAAATAATTTTCCTGAAATACCTTCTCCATTCTCCGAGATTTTTCTTCCAGCATTTAGAACCGTTATAGTGGTACCATGCACAATTCCTTGTGGTCCAATATACATATATGAGCCTGCCGTCATTTGTCCATATTGAGTAACTCCTAATGCATTGAACTTTTCCCAATCATCTTGCGAGGAATAATTAGGGATCATCATTCCATTGGTAACAACTACACGTGGAGCATCTTTATGAGACGGGAATAATCCCATTGGGTGTCCAGAATACATAACCAGAGTTTGATCATCCGTCATTTCAGACAAATACTTCATTGTTAATCTATACTGCGCCCAATTTTGAAAAACAGCTCCGTTTCCACCGTAGGTAATCAATTCATTGGGGTGTTGAGCTACTGCATGATCCAAATTATTTTGAATCATCAACATAATCGCTTTTGCTTGTAGACTTTTCCCAGGGTATTCATCTATTGGAAGTGCTTTGAGGTTGTAATCAGGCATTAATCTATACATATAGATTCGTCCATATTTCTCCAATTCTTCCTTGAACTCCGGAATTAATTCTCTGTGTAAGTCAGAAGGAAAGTAACGTAATGCATTTCTAAGGGCTAACTTCTTCTCATCCGCATCCAAGATATCCTTTCTTTTTGGAGCGTGATTGACACTTGGGTCGAGTACTTTTTTCGGGGGAAGTATTTTGGGTATCCCTGATTGAATATCTTCTTTAATATCTAGTAAGTTCATTTTTATCCATTTTTGAAATTAGAAAATAGTGA
>JAUICI010000289.1 GCA_030427935.1 Bacteroidia bacterium
GGTTGTAATTTGTCTACTGAAGAGATTGTTTTGGATGCCGATTTTAAATTGTATCCAGTTCCAGCTTCAGGTGAATTGAACGTGGCATCTAAAAATTTAAATGGAAATTATTCTATTGATGTGATTGACGCTAGTGGGAAAATTGTTCAAAGAATCGCGAAAGCAAATTTGAGTCAGGTTTATACACTAAACGTGAATCAATTGAAACAAGGTTTCTATATCATGTCGATTTCGAATGACAATATTCAATTGAACAAATCATTTGTAATAAAATAAACGATCCCTTGATCGAAAACTTGAAAAAGAGCTATACTTTTATAGCTCTTTTTTTTGTGCATGTTTGTTTCTGATAATAAAATTCGATCCATCTACCCGTATTTCCAGGAAAAACTGGAGAATCTGTATTCTACTAGCGAGATTAAACACCTTACAAATCTAGCTTTGGAGTTCGTTTTGAACTTATCGAGGACCGATTTACTCTTAGCACAAGATCAAGCAGTTTCTGAATCTGAATTACTGAGGTTTCGTGAAATCGTTAATGAATTGCAAAAAGGTAAACCAATCCAATATATACTTGGTGAGGCAGAATTTTGTGGCTTAAACATTCAGGTTAATGAGCATGTCTTGATCCCTCGACCAGAAACTGAGGAACTCGTCGAGCGAATCCGAAAAGAAGTTGAATTGGCCGACAATATTCTTGATGTTGGAACAGGATCGGGTTGTATCCCATTGGCCTTGAAGAGCTATTTTCCAGATGCCAAAGTATCGGGGGTTGATGTCTCTGAATTGGCTTTGGAAGTTGCCAGAAAGAATAGCGAGACTTTAGGACTCGATGTGTTATTCCTGAAAGAAGACATATTGAATCCAAAAATGGAATTTGAACAAACATTTGATCTTATCGTTAGCAATCCACCTTATGTTTTGGAAAGCGATAAAAAGGAAATGGAGCAAAATGTATTGGAGTATGAACCGCATTTAGCCCTATTTGTAGAGGATTCGGATCCCTTGCTTTTTTACCGAACTATTTTGAGCTTTTCAGAAAAAAACTTAAAAAATGGTGGCAGACTCTACTTTGAAATCCATGAGGAGTATGCAATTCAGATAAAACAATTATTTTTAGAATCCGGTTTCTCATCAGCAGAAATTCATCAGGATTTTTACGGTAAAGAACGAATTGTAAAAGGGATCAAATAAAGTGGAAGATATTCAAAAGAAAATAAGCGAACTATCGCAAGAATTGGAGCAGCATAATTATAATTATTATGTTTTGAGTAATCCAACTATTTCAGACTTTGACTTTGATCAACTATTGAAAGAGCTTGAAGCTTTGGAGGCGCAATATCCGCAGTTTGCAGATCCCAATAGTCCCACCAAAAGAGTAGGAGGTGACATTACCAAGAATTTCCCTACGCTCAAACACAAAAGTCCAATGCTCTCGCTTTCGAATACCTATTCAAAGGAAGAGATCATTGAATGGGAAGAACGAGTGAATAAAATAGTAGATTCCGCCCATGAATATGTTTGTGAATTAAAGTATGACGGTGTGGCAATTTCCATTACTTATGAGAATGGAGTGATGAAACATGCCATAACACGTGGAGACGGAGTTCAAGGAGAAGAGGTCACGAATAATGTTCGCACAATTCGCTCGATTCCTTTAAAATT
>JAUICI010000169.1 GCA_030427935.1 Bacteroidia bacterium
TATAAGGTTGGTTTTCATCTTCATACTCATAACCTGAAAATTTGTCTTTGAAAGCAGAAGCTTCCCAACCTCTTTGACCAGGCTTATCGAACATGTATTCCTTTAATGGTTTATTCGGAACTACAAGCTTCTCAATTGTAACTTGAATATCCGTTTCTACTTTTTCCGAATTCAGATTATAAGCATTGGCGGTATAAACCAGTTCTTTTTTCTCTAAATCAACCTGATTTGGCAAAGTATTACTCAATTCAAATCCAGTGTAACCGGCGTAAACAACCTTGGTTGCTGCATGTGTTTCCCCATTAATATCGGTTACTGTTGCATGAACGGTGTAGGAGTATTTTGGCTGAAATTTGCGTTCAACTGATTCGTCTGGTTTTGCAGTAAATCGAATTTTGAATTCTCCTTTTTCATCACTTTTCATTTCGTCATTCTTAATCTCGAATGAAGTACTTCTTGGTGAATATCCCCATCTCCAGTAGCACCAGCTCGGGAAATAAGCATTTCGTGTTACACGGTAAGATACTTTTGCTCCATCAATCATGTTTCCAGCAAAAGCCTTAGCAAATCCAACCACTTCGATTTCATCACCCACTTTAAATTCTCCTTTAACTTTCTTAAAGTCCACCTCGAATTTTGGTCTTTTATATTCTTCTACTCGAACATATTTAGACCCATAAGAAGTGTATAAAGTCATGTTTCCAGTAACCACTCCTTGAGGGGCAGTGAAGGTTCCTTCAAAGGTTCCGTATTCATTGGAAGTTACTTTTACATCAGCAATTTTCTGATAATTATAATCTTTCAAAGTCACTGTGGTCGAGAAATCTGGGACGATTTTAGGATCTTCTCGGTCTCCATTTAAGACAATTCCTTTAAAATAAATTTCTTGTCCAGGTCTATAGATTCCTCTATCAGTAAAAATCTGAATCGTGTTTCTCAGATATTTTTTTGACTTATAAGGCTGGTAGACATAACCGCTTGATGGAATAAAATCATCTTGGTATTTTACTGTGTATTTATAACTTTCATAGCGCTTTCCTTTAGCGATGACCATTCCATCTTTATTTGTAGAAAATACACCAAGTACTTTCTTTACATATTTTCTCAATTTGTAATTGTACTTTTCATGATAGACTTCCACACTAGCACCTACAACAGGCGCACCATTACTTCGGTTGGTTACTTGAATTTCTATTTGTTCTGTTTCGTTATTAGCTCTTTGTTTTGATGTCAGATTTGTCGCTCGATAGGTCGAATAACTCCAAGCTTCATTGTCCTGATCCAAATTCTCATGAGAAGAAAAAGTGATGATGTAAAATCCTTTATCAAGCCCTGGAATTTCGTATTCGGTTGAATGTAAATTGAAATCCTTGATGTCCTTTAATTCAATGATTTTTGAATGCACAGGTTTTGTAGAGTTCAGTTTTTTTGCAGATTTCTCAAGATCATCCTCGCGCCATTTTTTCTCATCATAGGCATAAATTCGGTAATAAACTTTTGGCACATTTCTGTACTCAAACCTTACAATTGCAGGAGTATTGGGCAGGTCGGCAGATTCATTTTTATGCCCCATGTGCTTCCTTTCAATGGTATTTTTTAATTGCTTACAATATTGCGCTCCAATGGTTCCATCATGATTGGCGATGATTTTTTCACAAATTTCATGTGCTCGCTTCTTTTCTTTGATGTATTTATTCCCTTCTTTCTCATCGTATTTTGAACCATCATCACTGTACTTTTTCGCAATCAAATACATGATTTCTGGATACATGGTTTTGTGGTCGGAATATTTTTTCGACAAGCTCAAGAGTGTGTTCAGATAGATGGTTTCCTTATCCTCAATAGTCGACTGAGTACTTGCCCATTTCAAACGATTCAAGGTAAGATCTAAAAGAGCAATGGGATCTTTATCGTCCATATGTTGCTTGGTCAAATACTGATATACTTTCAATGCAAAAAACTTGGTTGAAAGACTGTCATTCGTCGCAATATAAGTATCCGCAAATCTCTGTGGTTCCTCTAAGAAATAAGGTTTATTAAAGTTGAAAGTTTCAGCAGATCTATTCGGAACATCAAATTCCGTATTCTGAAAAAAGTTAATGGCTCTATTTCCAACCAAGTCCAAAAGGGTTGGCCGTCTCAACACATTTTCTTTGTTTAATGAAGAAACGATAGCTGAATAATCTCCAATATTATTTTCTTTCAGTACCTCTAAATTGGAAACCGAAAGCATGTAGTGATTTCGAGTTTGTTCTGCAATGGTTTTCAAATCCCAAGTTTCGATGTCGGAGATGTCCATGTCAACCACCTGAGTTCGATTATAAATTCGCCATCTATTTCTTGTATAATAGCCCCAATAAACTTCAGCAAGAATAGAATGTGCCACGGATTTCGCAGGTTCAGGAAGTGTTTCAACTAAAAGTCTCAAATCGTTTACTGCCTTAGGATAATCATCTTCGATCAAATAGGCATTGTATTTTATCGTAAAGATGGTGGCCTTAATGATTTGTGGATAGTTATTCTGATTCAGTGCCTTTTCCTTGATTTTTAAAACCTGTTCGTAACCAGATTTAACCAAACCTTTTCTTTCAAGAGAATCCACTAAGTCCCAATCTTCTTTATACCGATCAAATTTTTCTGGACGATCTTTTGGAATGGAAACCGGCTTAATTTTGACAGGTTTATTCTGGGAAACAAGCGCTAAGTTATTGGGCTTGTAGGCTTTACTTGTTACTTTCTTACTTTGGTTTAGGATTATAGCTGATATTCCGATTCCGGAAACAACCAAGGCAATAGCTAAAATCTTAATTTTCATAGGGATTGAATTTTTATTCTTTGAAATTACTATTTTTATTTATTTGCTGTACACCTATGATGCCTTGCAGTTCAAAATTGACCATATGCGACTACAATTTATATTCATTCTAATTATCACTTCTTTCAGCTTACAAGCTCAAAATGAAGCCAAGACCTTATATTTTGGCCGATTAGGTATTGATTTTAGGACAAACCCCATCAATTTTCTAACCAATTCAGGAATGGATGCCACGGAAAATGCGGCTTCAATTTGCGATGCCAATGGAGATATTCTCTTTTACACAAATGGAGGAGAAAGCCCGGGAAATAATCAAACGGTAGGAGGGATTTGGAATAAGAATCACGTGCTGATGGCAAATGGCATTTTGGATGATTCTTCCGGATGTATCAGTAGTTATCATGGATCGATTATTCTTCCAGTGCCATCGGTTACAAAGGTAAATGGGGATGAATACTATGTTTTTACCCGAGATTGTATTGAAAGTTCAGTCATGAGTCCAAATTTTAATGCTGGATTGAGGTATTCAAAAGTAGACATGAGTTTGAATGGAGGCCTAGGCGAAGTAGTTGAAAAGAATGTTTCAGTTGTGCCTTTTGTAGCCTCGACTTTGATGACCAATAGAGAACCTCTTGCTGCATGTAAACATGAAAATGGCAATGATTTTTGGCTGTTTTCTTACAATAATGATTCCCTGTATAGTCTGAAAATTACGGCTTCTGGAATAGGAGATTATCGAACTTATTTCCCGGAAGAAGGCAAGATTAGCATTTCTCCAGCTGGGAATTTCATCTATATTCAATCAAGATTATACAGTTTTGATCGAAATTCGGGGGATTTGGGATTTGTTCATGATTTTCAGGACGATGTTCAGTGTTTTTCTCCAAATGGAAGCAAAATGTATGTATCAGCAGGAACCTCGGTTTATCAATATGATTTAGAAGCAGCCAATATTCCCGCCTCAGAACAAACTTTGATTTCAGGTGCTGGTTGGGCAACCTATGAAAAACTCTATTTAGCCCCGAATGGAAAAATCTATTTAAAAACACAGAACGACAATGCTTTTGCAGGTATTATTCATTGTCCAAATTCCACTGTGGCAGATTGTGGTTTAGATTTCACTACTATTGCTTTACCACAGGGGTATGATTTAAGTGGGAATTTCACAAATGTAGTAGCCGATTATTTATTTAATGATCCTGGGACTTGTAATCTTGGTTTAACTGAAGTGAATGCTTTTAGATTATCTGTTTTTCCAAATCCCTCTAAAGACAGGATTCAAATTAATTTATCCAAAAAAGGATCCTATTCCATTCAACTCTTTGATTTAAAAGGAAAAGAGATTAGGAAAGCGCAGTTTAAGGGAGATGCTCACACAATTTCCTGTGCGGATTTGGAGTCGGGACAGTATTTGATTCAAATAGATTCTGATAACTTTGTGGCAGTTAAGAAAATCATAATTCAGAACTAATGCGATTAATAGAGGAAATTCCACATCATACATTTAAAATTAGCCTACACAACTACAATTCGAAATACATTGTTCAGATCGAATGGGGGCAATATGTTCAAAACTTCAAGATTTCTGAAAACGATGTGATGGGCAAGAATCACGTCAAGGATTTAATCACAGATGAGCTTTTGGAAAACTGCATGCGACGATTCAAACAAATGCATGAAGATTGGTACAAAGCTTTTAATGGGAAGGCGCCGTCAGAGAATTAAAAATTAAAAGTTAAAAATGAAAAATTCAGTTTGATTCGAATTTGAGTGTTAGTTCGGTCCCGATAATTATCGGGAGCAATTCGGACAAATTGTCCATAAGCGAGGAACGAGCGGTCCATCGTCCAAGAGCGCAGCGGTCTTACAGTCTAATATATTTCTATAATCTCATCCAATCCTTTTCTGCCCAAATCTGGAACGTGGGCATCATCTGCGGGGTATCCAACAGGGATTAGTAAAAAAGGTTTTTCGTTTTCTGGTCGGTCCAATATTTTGGTCAGGAAGCCCATTGGGGATGGTGTGTGGGTTAAGGCTACCAATCCAGCATTATGAATGGCTGTGAGTAAAAATCCAGCAGCTAATCCAACGCTTTCATTCACATAGTAGTTTTTCGCTTTTCCCCCGTCAGCTTCGATATCATATGTTTTCTTGCAAACTACGATGAGGTAAGGTGCAATGGTCAGGAATTCTTTGACTTCATTTGTGGCAAAAACTTTTAAGTCTTCCAGCCAGTCATCGCTCATTCTTCCAGAATAATTGATTTTTTCTTCTTCTTCCGCAGCTTCACGCAATTTAGCTTTCATTTCAGGATCTTGAATCACACAGAAAGTCCATGGTTGTTTGTGGGCACCAGAAGGAGCTGTGGAAGCCGTTTTGATAATGTTTTCAATCACTTCCATGGGAACAGGTCGATCCGAAAATTCCCTTAAACTCCTTCTCTTGTTCGAATATTCGAAATAGTCTCTCGACCTTTGAATCATTTCTTCTTCTGTAAAATTTTGAGCTTTGTAGGGGATAAAATCTTCAGTTCTATTCGAAGTCTTCATAGAGTAAGTATTTCTTTCTTTTGATTTTGAATTTTTCGAGTCCGGCTGTCCATTTCGAGCGAATTTCTTCCTCGGTTTTACCCGCCATAATTTCCTGCTGAATGCCGTACACGCCCAACAATTTATTAAAAAATCCAGTTTTCTTGAAAAAGTCTTTGCCTAATTTCGTTTCCCTGTAAAATTCCAATAACCAGAATAAGGTCACTTTCTTTCGACTTCGAGCAAATTGATAGCCATACTGCGTAAGATCATAGCCTTTACACAACTGGTTTTTCAGTTTGGGCTTTTTAGATCCGAATCCGGGTTTTGGGGTGAATTCATAATTTCCGTTGGGAAAATTGGGGTGACCCAAAACTTGAAAAGGTTTGTCTGTTCCTCTTCCCAAACTAATATTCGTACTTTCAAACAAACAAATGGAGGGGTAGAGGTAAATCGAACTCATGGTTCTCAAATTAGGGGAGGGTGGAATCGGCAAACGATAGAATTTTTTGTGGTTATAATTCTTCATTTTGATCACTTTTAAATCAGCTTTCAATGTGTCTCCTAACCAGCCTTCGCCATTGATCATCTGAGCATATTCGCAAATCGTCATTCCATGCACAATTGGAACAGGGTGCATGCCCACAAAGGATTTTAATTTCGGATTCAAAACGGGACCGTCGACATAGTGCCCGTTTGGATTGGGTCGGTCTAAAACAATGATTTTCTTATTCCATTTGGCGCAGGCTTGCATCACATAATGCATGGTAGAGATATAGGTATAAAAACGAACCCCAACATCCTGAATATCGAAAAGAATGACATCCACCGAATCCATGTCTTCCTGTTTCGGTTTCTTGTTCTTTCCATACAAAGAAACGATGCGAATTCCCGTCTTTTTATCTTTCTGATTGCTCACGCGTTCACCCGCATCAGCAGTTCCCCGAAAACCATGCTCTGGTGCAAAAACCAATTTGATGTCAATCCCTTCCTTCAGCAATCGATCTACTAAATGTTGATCTTGAATCATGGAAGTCTGATTTGCGACAATTCCAACGCGTTTATCTTTTAAATCGGGTAAATACTGATCCAATAATTCGGCGGCAACAGTGATGTCATTATCAAAATACTGAGCATTTAAAATACCTGAAAATGAAATGAGTAGGGCAAGAATTCCGGTTCGTATCATAACTGCGATTTGTAAATCTAAAGGTAAGAATGAGAAGGCTAGGGAAGGAGCTGACTTCCTTGAAGTTAGTAACGTGTGTTTGTGGAAATACCATTGGGGTTATACCGCAAAGTTGCGCAAAGGAGACGCAAAGTTGCGCGATGCTATTTTTCAAAAACGATTAACTCCCTCTGTGTAACAAACAAAACAACCAACCAACTCCTATTTCCTATTCCCTAATACCTATTACCTAACTCCAAACTCTTATCTTAGCATCCGTGAACACCGAATTTTTCATAGCACGGAAAGTCATCAAAGGCGAGCGGAAAGGAAAAAAAGTTTCCAAACCGATCGTGAATATCTCTGTTTTGAGCATCATTTTGGGCGTAGCCACTATGATTGTGACTATTTCTGTAGTAACTGGCTTTCAGCAGGAAGTTCGGAATAAAGTCATTGCTTTTGGGTCCCATATTCAGATTTTTGAACAATCGGAATACTCGTCGCAAGAATCCAAACCTGTGTTTCGAGAACAGGACTTTTATCCTTCCATTACGGATGTTGATGGCGTCAAACACATTCAAGTTTTTGCCTATAAACCCGGAATTTTTCAGTCGAAAGTAGATACCGTCAAGTATACTTCTTATGAAAATGGTGTTGCGAAAGACACGTTTCGATATCAAAAAGAAATACAAGGAGTTATTGTAAAAGGGATCGGGGCCGACTTTGATAAATCTTATTTTGAATCCAAACTTATCGATGGAACTTTCCCGGATTTCGAATCGGATAGTTCGAAGAATAAAGTGGTGGTTTCTCAGATTATTGCCGATCAACTCAATTACAAAGTAGGGGATAAAATCAAAGCTTATTTTATTCAAGATTCTGGTCCAAATCCTGAAAAATTGATTGTCGCCGGAATTTATAAAACCGGTTTGGAAGATTTTGATGATGATATCGTTTTCGGAGACATCAGAATGATTCAAGAACTCAATGTTTGGGGAATTCAAGCATTTTTGGCAATTAAAGATACTTGTTATGCCAATCGCTTGTTCATTTCAGGACTCGTTCAAGGTGGAAATTTGAATTATGAATATGATTTCGGATTTGGCTTTACCCCGGTGAATTCCTTTCCCTATTTTCCAGAAAATGATACGACTTTCAAGGTAGTAATTTCTGATTTCCCGCTGAAGAAAACCCGCGAAAATAAACCCGTTTCTGTTCCGGATACGGCTTGGATGGAAATTAAAGTAACGAAAGTCCACGATGGGCCACTGGTAGCCGAATACAATGACAATGGTTTTATCGTAAAGGAGTTTCTGAACGAAGAGCAGAATCACTATAAAATGGATTTGGATTCACGGATATTAGAAGTGAAAACATGGAATTCCGGTGGCTCTGAAGAGTTTTATGTTGGTGGTTTTGAAATCCTCATCGAT